>JANNCH010000414.1:0-1804 GCA_031386315.1 Pseudobdellovibrionaceae bacterium | reverse complement strand
GCCGATCTCACCCATCGTGACGCGCGATCAAGAGGGACGACTTAAGTTCGATGACCCGGAAGTCTGGGACGAAGCTTTGCGTCTGGCTTATCGGTCCGTTGACGATGCTTCCAACCTTTTGTTTGAGTTCGCTCGCGGTTCAGATGACGCCTATAAGAGTCGCTTTGCCCTCGGAGACGGCGACGTCTACGCACGCAGCTTCGGCATAATCAAGCAATGTTCGTCTCGCTACGCGCGTCATGTTGTTGTGCATCTAGCGTGCGCGCCCGATATCGCTCGGCAGCGCAATCGCAGGCGTCGCGCGCTAGGCCACGCGGTGTCGTCCGAAGCTATGAACGCCAGTTACTCTTATGATCCATTACTATGCGCAGATGCTACGGATGATGCCGGTGTTGTCCTGAATGGTTCGACCCAGCGATGGCTGCTACTCTCGCTCGATTCCTCGCGGCTTCCGCCAAACGAGCTTGCGCAGATCGCTGGCGATTGGATCGAGCAGCTGCGATGAAGAGTTATCGCGCCGGTCTGCTCATTCCTTGGATGAACACAGCGTTGGAGGACGAGCTTCCTTCGCTTGTTCCAAACGACATCGGACTCCATTGGGCACGCATGACACCCGACACATTGCCGCGCGATAGCCACGACGAAAGTTACTTGCCCAGTATGATGGCTGACGCCTTGCGAGCGCGGCGCAGCCTCACCGGCGTCGTTCTCGATGAGATCATTGTCGGATGCACCTCGCTCGCCTTTGACGAAAACTCACAAGCCCGACTTTCGGACCTCGCCAAGGCTGAGGGCTGGGTATGCGTGCGCGACACGATCATGGCGAGCTGGCGTGAAAACTGCGGGACGCCGGTTACTCTTCTCGGTCCCTATGGCACTGCCATACTGGATGGAGCCGCCAAGATCCTTATGGAAGCGGGCGCGCCAGTCAATCGCGCTATTCCTATACCCTATGAGAGGGATATCAAAGACATTGAACCTCAACGCATCACCGAACTTATTTTGGAGGCGGATTTGCCCGCTCACTCGACGGTGATTGTTAGCTGCACCGCCCTCTATACAATCGATATTCCAGCACAACTCGCATCGCGCGGACGGGAGGACATCCACTTTGTCTCAAGCAACCTTTCCATCGCAGATCATCTCATCCGCAACAGCGCGCGGCGAGACAATGCCACGACATAGCGCGCGATCCAGCCTTTTTGCGGCGGTACAAACCGCCGCAGAGGATGAAGCAGTGCGCGCGGACATTATCGCCAACCACGACGAAAATCGTTGGTGGCCAACACGTGTGACGGATTGGCGCCTCCGGTTGATTTTCGCCGGCTGGTCAACGCGTGTGTCTTATAACATGATCGCCTCGTTTCAACGCACCATTGCGTTAGCCGAGCGCGAAGGCTTCGATGCGTTAGCAGAGATGAACGATGAGACACTTGCCAAGAAAGTTGCCAGCCTCGGCATGGCATCGGCTCGCGTTCGCTACTTTCGATCCGTGAAGTCGCTGGTTGAACGCATCGAACGGGGTGAGCTACCAGATCCGCGCACTGCCGACAGCGATGAAGTGATCGCAACTCTGCGTGCGCATGTATGGGGTGCAAGCTATAAGGTGGCACAGTGCGCGACCCTGTATGTGAAAGGCTATCATTGCGGGATTTTTCCAGTGGATTCGGGCATGGTTACCATGTTGGGCCCCTGCCTTGGCTTGCAACTCTCACGTGGCGATGTTGCACATGAACAAATGCGAAGGATCATAGAGCAATGTATCGAAGCTGATGCCAGCAGCTATCATGAACTTGCCGCTTCA
>JANNCH010000394.1:0-9108 GCA_031386315.1 Pseudobdellovibrionaceae bacterium | reverse complement strand
AGCGCATTTTCATGGTGTTCATTAACGATCAAAAGTACATCGTATGATATTTGTGGAACTTCTTTTAGAATCTCAACCCCACGAAGCGGATGGGATTCATATTGTTGTAGTTCATCTTCAGTCCATTGTAGGCGTGGTTTTGCTAGAATTTCTCGAGAGATTTCTCGCAGGCCAATGTCGTGAACAAGCGCACCTATAACAAGCTTTTCGAGTGCTGCTTTAAGGCTGATATGCATTTCGCTTGCGATTAGTAATGAAAAGTAAGCGGTCGACATAGCATGCTTAGCCATGTCGTGAGGAAGGGCCTCTAAACACTTCAAAATATCTTCCATAGATTCAACACCGCTAACAGTGCTTTGAATAAACGAACCCATTTTTTTGAGGCTCTCATGGGAATCGGCTCCAACTCCAAATTTAAAAAGATCATCAATCACAGCTTCTGAAAGTGCATTGATGTAGCGCATTTTTGTAGATGTTGACACTTGGTTTGTGTTAATAATTTTTTCAGTGAACAAAAAATTATTATTCATCACTGCTGCGTAGTCGCCTGTGCGAACATAGAGTACGGCATCTTCGCGTGTCATTGCATGGTAGCTAGAGATGCTAGAGGGCATATTTTGTTTTCCAATAAGTATATAGTGATTCGAGCGCACTTTAAGATAGACACTTGCAGGCAATACCAGGCCGTCGACAAAAAAGTCCTTAGGTACTGCAATCAGATCTGCGTCTGAGATTTGGACGATACTGCTTTTTTCCATATTTCTAGTTTACAGAGCGTTTACTCAAAAGTATTCCTAGACTGGTCAATTTGAGGCCTCGGGCTAGGCTTCATCCATCTTGGATTTAATTTTCTTCATCACACGGACTTCCATTTGGCGAACAGCTTCGCGAGTGATTCCATGTTTTTCGCCGATTTCTTGCAGTGTCAGTGGTTCATCGTTCAGAATTCGTTCATCTAAGATAATTTTTTCTCGCTCTGAAAGCTCAGGTCTAATTTCTTCTATTTTAGATTTTAGTATGCTGAGCTGCTCTTCGTGCTCGAGACGTTCTTCCAGACCTAGGTCCTGACGATCCCTTTGCATGTCGCCTAGGCTTGCGCCTGATTCATCATCTAGTGGCTTATCTAAACTCACGTCACGACCAGACATACGTTGTGACATATCACGTATCTCATCTTCAGGAATACCAAGTCGAGAACTTAGCAAGGCCATATCAGGTTCGATTCCCATCGCATCTAAGGCATTTTTTTCTTTCTGAAGCTGGTAAAAAAGTTTGCGCTGATTTTGAGTAGTACCGATGCGAACCATTGAATATTGGCGCATTAAATATTCCTGAATATAGCCTTTGATCCACCACACAGCATAAGTAATAAGGCGTGCACCTTTGTAAGGATTGAATTCACGAACAGCATGCATCAAACCAACATTGCCCTCTTGAATCAAATCAATCATCTTTGCGCCAAATTTTGAATATTCAGCAGCCACTTTAACGACAAAGCGCAAATTCGATTTTACTAAATCCTGTGCGGCCTCAGGATTTTTAGTTTCGAAATATTTTTTTGCAAGAGCTAGTTCCTCTTCGCGACTAAGTACTTTGTAATGGCGAATTTCATTTAAGTACATTGCCAGGGGGTCGTTGCTAGCGATTCCCTTTGTGGTTGCGGGCAAAAGAGAAGGCTTAGAAATGATAACTTCGTCGTTTGAATTAAAATCTTCCGCGGCTGGATGAAAATTTTCTTCGTGGGAGTTGTTTTCATCCACAAGTTCGGCCACGACAGATTTGCTCTGTGTTTTTCTCAGTGTTTTTTCTGTAGCCTTTTTCTTAAATTTATTTTTGATAGACGAAACTTTTTGTGTCGCCTTTTTTTTTGCCATATTTTTTCCGAATTAGCCTAGATACTTAGATAATTTTTTTTGTAAAGTCTCTTGAACTTTTGATTTGAACGGCGTCAGCATGAAAGGAAGATCTACAATCAAAGTGACTTTGCTGCCTTCGCTGATTTCAGTAATTTTAACATCTGCTTTGAATTGCGAGCCATTGAGTTTGCAGCTCATATCGCTATCACTGAATTTGCAGTCCATTTTTGAATCAAAGCGTCGAAGATCCTGATCATTGCTTAAAAAATCTTTAATTTTGCTGTAGGCCTCTTGAGGTTTGTTGCTGCTTTGGTGTTCAATCGTAAATTTTGGCATTTGGAACTCCTGGTGTTTTACGGCCACGTCTAAAAGGCTATCTTAATTTTTCCCATTCGAGCTGTCCATTAAAACTGATTATAGGTCCTATCAAAAGATCGATTTTGACTGTCGTAAGACATCGTGTCAGGATATGAGTTCACTTCTATTTAAGGGTTTAATCACATGAAATTCGTTAAAGAGCTCAAAAGAACCAATTATTGCGGTCAACTCACTCAGTCAAACGTCGGGCAGAATGTTGTCTTGATGGGCTGGGTAGATGTGCGCCGTGATCACGGCAGTTTGGTTTTTATCGATCTTAGAGACCGTGAGGGCATAGTTCAGGTAGTATTAGATCCAAATAAAGCGACTACAGCAGCAGCTAAAAATTTACGTGGTGAATTTGTATTGGCCGTTGAAGGCATTGTACGTGTTCGTCCAGACGGAATGAAAAATGCAAAATTAAAAACCGGTGAAATTGAAATTGAAGCTGTCCGTTGTGAAATCCTCAACGAATCGGCTGTTCCGCCATTCCGTGGCGATGATGAAAACGTCAACGAAACACTGCGTTTGAAATATCGTTATTTAGATTTACGTTCACCACGCTTAACAAATCATTTGATGGCTCGCCACAAGGTAGCTCAAGTGGTGCGCACATATCTTTCAGATAATGGATTTTTAGAAGTGGAAACGCCCATACTTTACAAATCAACCCCAGAGGGGGCGAGGGATTATTTGGTTCCTTCTCGTGTGAACCCTGGGACGTTCTATGCTTTGCCGCAATCACCACAGACATTGAAACAGCTTTTGATGATCGCAGGATATGATCGTTATTTTCAAATCGCTCGTTGTTTCCGCGATGAGGATTTGCGTGCCGATCGTCAGCCTGAGTTTTCACAAATCGATATGGAAATGTCTTTCATCGATCAAGAAGACATCATGCAGATGAACGAAAATCTTTTGCGTAAAATTTGGAAAGACATCAAAGGAATTGATGTTAAAGAAATCCCTCGCATGACGTATCAAGAGGCCATGGATCGTTACGGTATCGATAAACCAGACACACGCTTTGGAATGGAGATCAAAGATCTCAATGCCGTTGTGACAGGTTCTGGCTTCAAGGTTTTTGATGATGCTATTGCGCGTGGTGGAATTGTTCGTGGAATCAGCGTCCCTAAGGGTGGAACATACACTCGTGGACAGTTTGATAAGTTAACAGAAATTTCAAAACGCGCCGGAGCGAAGGGGTTGGTTTGGCTTAAAACAGAAGCAGACGGCAGTATTTCATCTCCGGTTTCTAAATTTTTCTCGGTTGAAAAGTTGCAAGAAATTTTCAAAGCAACAGGTGCACAGCCAGGTGACTGTGCTTTGGTTGTCGCTGATGATTTTGATACAGCTTGCGCTGCTCTCTCAACTTTGCGCTTACATCTTGGCAAAGAATTAAACTTGATTGATAAATCAAAATTCAATTTTTTATGGGTTGTGGACTTCCCATTGCTCGAGTATTCACCAGATGAAAAACGTTGGGTGGCCCGTCATCACATGTTCACATCGCCTAAAGATGAATTTTTTGACGACTTAACAAACAACGTAGAAGCTTCTTACGGTAAAATGCTGGCAAAAGCCTATGACCTCGTCTGCAATGGATATGAAATGGGTGGAGGCAGCATTCGTATCTACCGCAACGATATTCAGCAGGCGATGTTTCGTTTGTTAGGTATGACCGAAGAAGAAACTCAAGCCAAGTTTGGTTTCTTTCTTGAAGCCTTAAGATACGGAACGCCTCCACATGGTGGTATTGCGTGGGGCTTAGATCGTTTGGTTATGCTTCTTTGCGAAACAGATGCGATCCGCGAAGTGATTGCCTTCCCGAAAACTGCAAAAGCCAGCTGTTTGATGTCGGATTGCCCAAGTGAAGCAAGCCGTGATCAACTAGTGGAGGTCGGCGTACGCCTAACTCCTCAAGCAGAAAAAGTTTTAGAAGAAGCAAAAAAGAATAACCACTAATATCAATAAAAAAAGAGTATTCAGTAATTCCGACAACGATGGTTAATACCGTTCGGTTATGAAGTCGGTTTCGTGACAAATGAAAGTGCCTGCATGGCCGGGCTTGAATATTAGACTCACTCAACAAAACCTTTTGATCTCTTCCTAGTAAAAAGGAACTCTGAGAGTACTCTCTCAGGGTTTTCGTTTGAGCCACTGAACAAAGCAAGACTGTTCAACTCTGTCGAAAACGACGTAATTTAAATTCCCTTAACGAACGGCATTAACCACGATGGTCTATCGAAACTACCTATCGCTGCTCGCAAAAATCTAAACCTATTCGCGATCTTCGCTATCCTCGACATATTTTTTTATACGAATATCACCCGAAACAGTTTTGGCATTGATAACACCCACGTCCTTAGCGGCGGCTGGGTCCTTTAGCTTCGTGGTATTTTCAATCAAACCGTTCGTTGTGCTTAAGTTAAACTGATAAATCATATCATCTGGGATATTGATATTCAGATCCCCATGCACATTTTCAACATTCCAATTCTTAATTCGTGAACCCTCGCTATCAAATTCACCGTTGGTCATTGCGATAGTGAGATCTTGGCATTGAATTGTGTGTAATTCGATATCTCCATTCGTTGATGCAATGACGATTTGCCCAGCGCGAATATCGATAAAGTGAAGGTCACCATTGATACTTTGCACAGATAATTTTTCAGAGAAATTTTTTGGCATGTAAACTTTTGCTCGAAGCGCAACATCAGAAAAATGTAGACCCTTCATGTTTTCATTCCAACTAAAAGTAAAATTACTATTCGACTGGGGGGCCTCTAATTCGATGTGTAATGTTGCATCAGCTTCTTTTTTAATACGTATAAGTGGAGTGCTTACATTTTTCGGAACTTTGCCTGCGTAGTCGATTTTTAAAGTTGGACCATTGTAGGCTTGAAACTCTATGTCCCCATAGGTTGCGCTGATAACGACATTTTTGATTTCATGTAGGTCTTCGTCAGCGGTTTCTTGATAATCTTTACCTTCGGTCGCTTTCTGTCCGATACTTTCCACTAAATCCTTCGCAAAATTTGGATTGGACTTAGCAGCCATAAATATGCTGATCACAGTGAGTATTCCACTGATGGAAATGACTGCAAATAGAATCAAGGCAATTTTCTTTAAATCCCATTTTTTCATTTTGCATCTCCTTTAATGAACTCGATATTCCAGCGTAAATAACTGATAAACATTTGCAGTAAAAACTTTGTAATGAAAAACATAATCAACACACCTAGTAAAGCACCGCTAATTGTCGAAACCATTCCAAACAATGACATCGACATTCCCCAGAGGCCGATGGACATGATTGGTAGAGCCATCAGTACTTTTATAGAGAAGGCAACCCCAGCAACACCTATCGAAACAACTAAAGTCCACATTGTGAATAGAATAATACTTAAGATAAGAACGGGCCCGACAAGCATGAAAAAATTCAGCGGTGTTAAGATGATCAGACGTAAGATGGCGCGTATGAAATAGCTAAACTGATCTTGCACGGGGGCGTCTTCAATTTGACGAATCAAATCTTCAGCCTGATAGGCCTTAGCGATCGTAGGTGCATCGCCTAGCTTATCGACGATCTCTTCTTCGGATTTACCTTTGCCAAGGCCTACGGCGAAATGCTCATGGTAATCTGCTAAGATTTCTTGAACCTTGGTGATATTCTGACTTCGTAATTCTAACTCTAATTTATCTAGGTATTCTTGTTTCTTCATTCTTATTCCTATTTCAGCAGTGCGCTGACTTGGTCATTAAACTCTAGCCATTCTTTAAATAAATCTTCCTGTGAACTTTTTCCTAATTTAGTGATGCGATAGTATTTACGAGGGGGGCCTGAATTGGACTCTTGCAAATAAGTTTCAAAATATTTTTCTTCGGTAAGACGTCGCAAGATAGGATAGATCGTGCCTTCCGAGATTGCGAATTTCTGCGATATTTCTTCTACGATTTCATAGCCGTAGTAATCCCGCTTTTTAATCATCGTTAAGACACAGAGTTCGAGAATTCCTTTTTTAAATTGCGCATTCATGGGTATAAACTATCAGCGTGTACTGTGTAACGCAAGGTACTATGTGTGAAAGCTTAGACCATTTTAATAAGTAATTGAAAGTACAGGGGAAATGTATTGGAATATTCTCGTGGCTAGCACAAGAAGGGCACCATTATGCAAAGACTTGAAACCGAAAACGAGCATGAAGAAGTCCTTATGGCCATGGGGGCCATCTATCTAGAAGAGAACTCTTTGCTCGATGAGCTTTATGAAATTCTTGAAGCGGATCTGATCGGGGATGAAGAGCCCTCTGCGGAGGCACGCGATTTTATCTGCCAGCACATCGTTGAAAACTTTTTTCGTTTGGACATGAACTTTGCTGAAGAAATGCGTGCCGATTGCCTAGACCTTTTGCAAGAGATGTGGGACGTGCATGACCGATCTTCAGCTTTGGTATCTATTCAGGCTCTATTCACAACTGGCCACAGAACGAAATTCAATGTTCTTAAGGTGAATACTCAATCACTTTATAAATTTAAAGAAATTTTTAAATTTGATTTTGACGAATCCGAAGAGATTCAACTGTCCGATGAAGAGTTTGAAAAATTAGCTACTTGGATTGAAAGAGCCAATAGCTTTGTTCCTGTTCCAGGAATTTTAGCTTGGGATGTTGCACGCTATATACACTTGGTTCGTATGTGTTTTTTTGTGGGGTATCTAAGTGACAAAGAAGCCTGGGATAAACTCAACGCTCTTTGGCCTTTGGTCGAGAACAAGTTTTCAAGCTGGAATGAATTCGCACAAAGTTTCCTCATTGGCCGCACATTCTGGGCAGGAAGCGAAGATCCCGAACTAAAGTCTGTCTGTGAGAGGTTATTGGGTAATAAAGCCAGTCCCTGGCTTTATTACCCAATAAAAGTTTAAGGTGGATTACTGAGGAGTGTTTCTACAGCAGTGAAGGCTAGGACGCTCGTTCCTCCATGGATGGATGCCCTTACGTAAAACGTTTACAGCTATAAAATCCCCACGACTACCCCAACGAACATCTAGTTTCTCGCGTCTGATCTCAAGTTGATACGTATTATTCCGATATATGTATTGAAGAGCTAGGAAGGCTTTTCAAAACACACGGAGGTGTTTATGGATAAAATCAGCCGTATATTAGCGCCCACAGCGCGAGTAACTGCCGCTGAAGTTGCAGATTCGCAACCGGCACGACCGGGGGCCCCTGCATTCGGACGACCGATGGGTAAAAACTCATTAGGCGACCGAATCACGCTCAGTAAAAAAGCAGCAGAAAGTCAGTTGACGGGATTGGCTCCACAAGCAGAAACACCGGCGACTTACAAAAACTCTTCTGAGTCGTCGAAATTAAAAATGATTGAGAAACTCAATCAAAACTTTTTCAATCCAAAACTAGAAGCTCGTGATGGACAGAATACAACTTCTTCCGAGCAAGTTTTAAAGTCGATTGATGATGCGGATATCTTGGCACCGATTAAAACTCAGGCTGCAGAGATAAACCGCTCAACTTCTCAAGAATAAAACCATAGTCTTCAAGGGAACTTATTTTGTAAGCACCCTTGAAGCGTCTTTCGCCCGCGGAATTCTTTTCTGTCACGATCACGTAGTCCAACGATAGTTGGATCAAGCGTCGCACGGCTTGCAGGCTCCACTGTGGAGCACCTATTTGAATCAACATCTCTAAACGAATCAAAGCTTGATGTGCATCTTTCGCATGCAAAGTGCCAAAGCTTCCTGTATGTCCTGTGGCTAAGGCCATCAAAAAATCTTTCGCTTCGGCCCCTCGCACCTCACCCATGGCAATACGATCAGGGCGCAGTCGTAATGCGCGTTTCACCAGTTGTGCTTGATCCACTGGTGGTAATAAGCCGTTGGCATCTTCGCGTGTCAGCAGCTTCATACTTGAAGTGTTTGGTAAAGCAATTTCAGAAGTGTCTTCAATAGCCAATATGCGCTCGTTGGGTGGCATCATGCCTAAGAATGAATTCAGCACGGAAGTTTTGCCAGACCCCGTGGAACCAATAATTAAAAAATTTTTTCTTTGTTCTAGAATAGTCTGAAAGAGGGGGATTTCGCTAACTCGACACCAGCCTTGTGAAGATAGCTTTTCAAAAGTCCAAGGGTTTTTTGGATGGCGTCGCAGGCTCAGGTGCACGCCATTTTGGGTTAGTTCGTTGCCGATCATACTCAGTCGAAAATCTTGAAAACTTCCATCAGCGCAGGGGTGATCGACATTTATTTGCAAACCGGCGTCGCGAGAGATGCGCTCTAAAATATTACGAAAAGTTATATTTGAAAAAAAGGCATCAGGATGGCTGTGAAGTTTTCCACTTTTTTCGTACCAAATATGTTTAGGTCCATTGACGATTATTTCTGTGATAGACTCGTCCTGCATTAATGCCTCAAGGGGGCCCCAGCTATGATACTCAGCACGAACGCGTTGTGATTTCTTAATATCGAGTTCAAGTGTGTTGTCATGGATAATTTTTTCTACTTTTGCAGCATGCTCGCCTTGCTCTTCGCGCGATAGCATAAATTCATTCATGGTAATAGATTCTATACTTTTTTGAATTTTATCAAAAACTGGTTTTAGTTCTATTTCCATTGATTTCCACCTAAGTGAACTTGAGCAACAGCATTTGCTTCTTCATCTTCAAGAATAATGGGGCGAACAAAAATGACTAATTCTGATTTATTCTCTGTAAAGTCACGACTCGAAAAAAGCGGACCTAGTATGGGAATACGTGATAACATTGGCAATCCCTCATGTCCGTTGGAAGATTCGTTTGTAATAAGACCCGACAGGGCAATTGTTTGTGGTTTGTTTAAGTCAAAGTGACTAGAGACTCTATTTGTTAAAATTCCTGGGAC
>JANNCH010000341.1:0-2746 GCA_031386315.1 Pseudobdellovibrionaceae bacterium | reverse complement strand
TGTGGATGAAAGCCATCGCGCAAGAAGCTTTCGTCTTTTTCAGTGGAATAAGGGCGCAGCCAATCCACTAAAGAATCTTCGTTGCCCTGAAAATACTTTGTATTGTCTGTTGGCATGTATTCACGAGAGGTTGTAATCCCCCAAGCGAAAGTACCCGAGTCAGGGGCCATTTCACCAGCGATGATATCGAGTAAGAATTTTTTTGCGAGTTCATTTTTACCAAGCAAAACGACTTTGTCGCCTTTTTTTAAACTGAAGCTAACATTCTTCAGCAAAGTCTGGCCTTCAAAACTTTTTGAAATTTTATCGACCGTAATAACATCATTGCCAAGATCACGCTTTATATCAAAACCAATGAATGGTTGTTTGCGTGAAGAAATAGGAAGGTCGTTGAATTCTAGTTTTTCGAGTTGTTTTTGACGAGACGAAGCTTGGCTTGATTTAGACGCATTGGCACTAAAACGCGCGATAAAGGCTTTGAGGTCTTCCGCTTTGTCTGCGCTTTTTTTGTTTTGATCAGATAAAAGTCGCTGTTTCAATTCACTGGCCTCGCGCCAGAAATCATAATTTCCAGTGAAGGTAGTGACTTTTCCAAAGTCTACGTCTGCGATCTGCGTACATACTTTGTTTAAGAAATGGCGATCATGCGATATCACAATGACGGTATTTTCAAAATTGAGCAAAAAGTTTTCAAGCCACTGGATGGCATAAATATCTAAGTGATTCGTAGGCTCATCCAGCAACAGAATATCTGGCTTGCCAAACAGGGCCTGCGCCAAAAGTACTTTTACTTTTTCTCCGCCAGTGAGTTCTCTCATTAGTTTGCTATGCATATCTTCGGTGATTGTTAATCCCGCAAGCATAACGGCCGCATCGGATTCGGCTTCCCAACCATTGAGCTCGGCAAATTCACTTTCTAGTTCAGAGGCGCGGATTCCATCAGCTTCTGAAAAATCAGGATTTGCGTAGATACGATCTTTTTCTTCAATAATTTTGTAAAGTCGTTCATTGCCCATGAGGACAGTTTGCATGACAGTGAATTCGTCATAGGCGAAATGATCTTGTTTTAAAACGGATAAACGCATGTCGGCAGCGATGTGGACTTCGCCGGTATTGGGTTCAATTTCTTTTGCTAAAATTTTAAGAAATGTGGTTTTACCAGCCCCATTGGCGCCAATAAGTCCATAACAGTTTCCAGGTGTGAATTTTACGTTAACGTCTTCAAAAAGCTTTTTCCCGCCAAATCGCAGGCTAACATTGCTGGTACTGATCATATGATTCCTTTGGAAGGCCTCTTATACATTACAGCCGCACAACTTGACATCAATTTTATGGGCTCAAGTAAAGTTAATAGGTGCTAAAACCATAAAAATATCTGGCAAAAGCCCGTAAAGCTGTCCTAATCTTTTTAAAGACCCGATTCTGCTATGGATTTAGGATGTGGGGCGGGGGTAGAAACCAATGACCTTTTGAAAAAAAGGCTCAGATGTTTATGAAACATCAGAGCCCAGTTAGCGAGCAACTAGAATACCTACAAATAATTAGAATCTAGTTGTTTGATTGCTGGATTTCACATCTTTATCAGATGAACGTTTTTGGTGCTCTTCTGATTTGACTGAAATATCGTCTGCTTGGCAGGCTTTAAAAATTTCTTTTGCGCGATCTACTCGCTCTGAATCTTCAGCATGTACAGAAACCAATATGCCGCCATCACGTACAACAGTTTCATAACGTTTTGCTTCGTATTCAGGAATGCCTAAGCCGACCAATGCGCCAGTGATGCCACCGACTGTTCCGCCAATGCCTGCTCCGGCAATAGCTGCCATGATAGGGCCAGCAGCCACGAAAGGTCCAATGCCTGGAATAGCTAGGGCGCCTGCGCCAACAAGCCATCCCAATGTTCCGCCAAGTACGAGTCCACCGGCGGCGCCGGCAGCTGTGCCTTCAGGGGCTTTCGTAGAGTTTTCGTGGGCAAATTTTTGCGTCTCGTATTTGTCAGACATTAAAACTGAAATATCAGAACTGTTAAAGCCGCTGGTTTTCAACATATCAATCGCTGATTCTAGATAGGATCTGTCTTTGAATATTGCGAATACGGCTTTGTGATTTGCTTTGGGGTGTGTAAGTTGTGCCATTGTAAACTCCTTGTTTTAGTTAGTTATTATTTTGAAATTTCAATTTCATTACGGATATCAGTAGCTACGGATTTCGCGATATTAGCGATTTGATTTTTTTCGCTCATGCTTTTTACAGAACCACGCAAAGTCATTACACCATTAAGTGTGATGATTTGAATGTTGTGGGCCTGAGTCGAAAGACTTTCGCGACTAGTGATTTCTTCGCGGACACGTCGAGTAAGTTCAACGTCGTTGCGTGAACCTTTAAGTTGATCTTCAGCTGTAAGGGCCGAATTGTCTGCCGCTTGATTTTTCGCAATATTTTTACCGTCTACTTGAATGACGAAAAGTAGCGAACTAATAGCAGCGAGGTTCATGGTGAAACGCTTGATGCGGTGGAAGATAAACATGGTGGTCTCCTTTTTAATGTTAATAAAAAGAAGTAATGCAAATCTAAAACCAAGTGCTATTCGCTCTTAAACGTACTTTGCAAAAAATGTAAGGGCAAATATCCCGCAGACTGGGGAAATATGACCTTGCTAACAAAGCGAAAATTTAATTGCAGAAGTGAACATTTGTCGTAGGGGTTGCGCCATTTTTCTGTACTGATTCATATCCATGGTCTTAAA
>JANNCH010000284.1:0-3540 GCA_031386315.1 Pseudobdellovibrionaceae bacterium | reverse complement strand
GGCCAAGACTTGCAAATTTGGACTTTTCAAGTAAATCAAGTTCTAAACGTCGACGATCCGTAATATCTCGCATAACTCCAACTAGAATAGTTTCACCTGAAGTGAGTTGGTAAGGTGTTCTTTTTGTTAAAAATGTAAGTTGTCTTTCTTGATCAAAGTTAAAGACCTCTTCGCTTTCGTCTGAGCAAAAGTTCTTTAATACATATTCATCTTTACTCTTAAGTTCGGTCGCGAGTACGCCATCTATAAAGTTGGATTCGGATTTTAAAAGATATTCGTAAGGCGGGTGGTTGATCAAATTTGAAAATGAATTATTCCCATAAATCCAATTGAGATTTGTATTTTTGACAAAAATAGGATCAGGAACAGCATTTAAAACACTCAAGGTAAATTCGCGTTCTTTTTGAAGGTTTTCTTTGGTTTGAAGCAAATCTTCGATATCTACTGAAACAATGATCACTTCTACATGTGAAATTTTTTGCCAGTAAGTTTGATGTCTTCGATTTTTTTCATCTTCAGCATTATAGAAGTTCATAACTATTTCGAAGTGAACGTCTGTGCTTTGTATAAAGTCGATTATTGGTTGATGATTAAAACTATCTTTTCCTGAGAATCCCATTTTTTTTCCAAGTATAGAATTTAAAGGGTTCTTTGAAGTTGTTGTTATATATTTGTTGGCATGCAGATATGTCATGTCATTTTTTATTTTCGCTACTCCAACGGGTAATAAATCAAGAAGCGTATGAAGCTCTTTTCTTTCATCTTCTATTCGTTCTTGAAGTTCATTTTTTGTTTTGTAGATATTATAAAATGAACTAATTTTTTTTAGATGAATTAAGCATTGAAGAATAATAACGACAGCCAGTAGGCGAGCATTCGAGCTTTCGAGTGAAAACCCAGCAGCAATTACTGGCAGTTGAAATGCAATCAAGACAAACCTTGCATAGTTGGGGTTAAAATAATTCTGATAAATTAACCTTTCAGCACTGCCAATAAAAATCCCACTAGCTATCATTGAGGGCAGAGCAGAACTTTTATCTCGTCAAATAAAAAGCAATGAACCTGTCAGCAATGAAAAAATTCTAGCTGACCTTCTTAAGATCACACAAACTACTGGTCGCATAGCTAAAATCATAAAAAGCATGCGTGTACTTGCTCACTCAAACGAAAAAATTATTTTAGAGTTAACTGACCTAGATGCACTTGTAAACAATAGCCTAGGAATTTGCTTTGAAAAATTTAAAGTCTCAGGCGTTTTAATCGAAATAAATTTGTTGGAAGATATTAAAGTAAATGTCGACCTAACACAAATGGGACAAGTTCTGGTTAATTTAGCAATGAATTCGTTTGATGCAGTTATAGAGTTGCCTAAACCGCAGCGATGGGTTCAAGTTACATCTCAAATTAACACTAAAAATTCACAGTTTATTGATATTTTTGTAACTGACGGCGGAGATGGAATTCCATCAGAAATTCGTGAAAAAATAATGAATCCATTTTTTACGACAAAAAAGGTAGGCAAGGGAACTGGTTTAGGCCTTAGTGTGTCTAAAACCATCGTAATTAACAATGGCGGCACCATTACATTGGACTCTCAATCTAAAAATACTTGTTTCGTAATCACGCTACCAATTGCTTAATTGATCTATTTAGAATTTCGAACAGCGTTCGCAGCTTGAAACATCGAAGTGATTCGCTCTTGCTTTTTTTCTTCTTTGGATTCATTTCCATGAAGGATTTTTAGTTTTTGTACATCAGATGATTTTTTTCGTATTTCTATCATACGAAAAACTGCTGTTTCAATAGCTTCAATTGTAAACGGCTTTTCAACAAAGTCAGAAATACCAAGAGACATTGCCTTTTTCAGGTCTTCAGCGCTGGGGCTTGCACTACAAATAATAACTGGTATGGCTAGCCCTTCTGAGCGAATTTTAGATATAAATTCAATTCCATCCATGCCTGGCATCTTAATGTCCGCGATAATAAAGTCAGGCTTTTCGTCTTGTAAGGCTATGTACGCTGAAATAGCATCTGTGGCTTTAATAACGACATCAAAATGCTTCGTCAAGATTTCATACAGCACCTCTAACAAGTCAATGTCATCCTCAACGATCAATAACTTACGTTTCGACTCCATAAATTCCCCCAACACACGATGAATTTAGATCGTATTGATTAAAATTTGTTTAGTAAATAGATATAGGTTTTTCAAGCGGAACGTCTAGAAGGGACGCGCTTAATTTTAAAACTTGTTGTAAATTAATTTTGAAACTTAAAAATGATAGAGAAAAAAATATTTGAAATACAGAGTTTATGTCTATGAGTCAGACTTTTTAGTTTTTTCCAAACCCCAGGCAAACATAATTGTGGCTTCACCTTTTAAAACAGGCTCACCGGTGGTTTTGTTGACATTGGTTTCAACAACCGCAATACCACGCTCGCGTCGCAGACCAGTGATCTTCATATTGATGTTTACATGGTCATCAATAAAAACGGGGCCTACAAACTTAATGCTTTGTCCTAGATAAACCCCGCCCTCACCAAGTGTTTCGGTCAGTGCACGGGAAATAAGTGCAGCAGTGATCATTCCATGCGCAATACGACGGCCAAAACGTGTGCCTTTAGCATATGTATCATCCAAATGAATCGGATTGAAGTCGCCAGACATTTCTGCAAACTGATGAACCATTTTGTCCGTCACCTGCACTGTCACGACTCGTTCTTGACCAATTTGGACCGCATTTTTATCACTCGCAAACATATTCCCCCCAAAAAATTATAAAATATTAGCGGCTAATTCAGCCAGCTCGGATCTCTCACCCTTTGTCAGCGTCACATGACCTGCGATAGGATGTCCTTTGAATCTTTCCACTGCATACGTCAAGCCGCTATTCGCAGAATCAACGTAAGGATTATCGATCTGATAAACGTCACCCGTTAGAACGATTTTTGTTCCGTGGCCTGCGCGGGTCACGATAGTTTTAATTTCATGCGGAGTCAAATTTTGCGCCTCATCCACGATCAAGTATTGATTCGGAATGCTACGTCCACGGATATAAGTCAGTGGCTCAATATTCAACATACCTTGATTGATCAGCTCTTGCGCACGACCCGCTGCTTTTTTATCAGCACCCATTAAGAACTCAACGTTATCGAAAATAGGCTGCATCCAAGGATTCAATTTTTGTTCGATATCGCCTGGTAAATAACCAATGTCTTTACCCATTGGAAAGATCGGCCGAGAAACCAGCAATCTTTGAAACTTTCCAGAATCCAATGTTTTATGTAAACCAGCTGCAATGGCTAGTAATGTTTTACCAGTACCCGCCTTACCAACAAGTGATACAAAAAGAATTTCATCATTCAGCAAACTATCCAGTGCAAAAGCTTGCTCAACGTTGCGTGCATGCACTCCCCAGATTGAATCCACAGGATTCAATAATGGTACGATGGCCTTTTCTTTTTCACTGTATCGACCGATGGCAGAATGATTTGGATTTGCAGAATCTTTCATAACCACATACTGATTGGCATAAAGTT
>JANNCH010000279.1:0-6865 GCA_031386315.1 Pseudobdellovibrionaceae bacterium | reverse complement strand
CCAACAAACATGGATGAAATACATTTTGAACCGGTCCAGCCAGTTGAAAATGGCACTGTACCAACTCGAGTTAATAGCTTAGTTGTCGAATCATACGTAAATTTTTCGATATTGTAGTTCGCCACTGTTGTTGATGTGCTGTTTGCTGTCGCAATGTAGATAGCTCCTGTGCTTGTATCACGAGTCATTGCTGAAATGCCGTAGATGACAGAAGAGTCTTCATAAGCTTTAGTGGCTCCGCTAATAGCGTTGGTCGTTTCATTGATGTCATAGGCATAGATACTATTGACGTTCGCAGTGGTTACGTTACCAGCATAGGCCACTATATATTGTCCGTACTCTGGCAGATACAGCGATGCAGTTGGAAACGCCGTTGCTACAGGCGCATTTGTGGCTGGTGTGATTAAACAGTCCCCAGCCACTGTGTAGCCAGCTGCCGAAATCATTCCAATTTTGTTTTGTGCTGCATTGGCATGAGTGTATAGAATTTTGCCATTACTCAGAGTCTGAATAGAGGTAATAAGAGTTGCTGAAGTCGAGCAATTTCCAGCTGGTGCATTAATCCAGGGTGTCGCAGCACCGATCGTCAGTCGACTCGGCGTCGAGTTCACTTTTTCAACTGCAGTTGTTTTGCTAATTAGTAGACTGCCACTTGCCGGATCACGACTCATAAAGCGCAAAGCACCACTCAGAGCTGCTGTGTTGCCATAGTATAATGATTTACTTCCCCCGGAAACCTTAGAGACTTTCTCAACTCTTCTTGCAGCAGTTGTTGTAGCATTCTCTACTAAAGCCAAAATATATTCTGAATCAAAATCAACAATGGAAACCGGTGTTGTATTTGCGGCTTCGCCTGCTGTTGTGTAGTCAGAAATAATACTGTCTACAGTTCCATTACTTAAATTCACAGCATATATAACATTAGACGCTGTGGTCGCAGTAAAGGTAGTATTCCCGGCTCCTGAATAGCATGAGCCACTGGCTACATAGAGCTTTTTTGAGGCCACGACTTCATCGACTTTCTTTTTTTCACAGCCAATAGTTGTACTAAGAATTGAAAGTGCTAAAACTGAGGCGATTTTATATTTCACGTCGAGCTCCTTGACATGAATACTATTCGGTCAAAACTTCCGAAATATTTACTGTTTCTTTACTGTTTCTTTACTGTTTCTGTATTAGTGAGCATGCTGGATTTGAAATCGAAATATATGAATTAAGAGTTTCCTATTTTGAGTCGTATCAGGATAGACCGATAGCTAGGCTGATTGTTTTTTAATCTGCTCTTGGTATGTGACATAGGCCTTAAGTAAGGCATCAAGGCGTGACATCATTTGAGGATCTGTTTCAAGAAACATCAAACGTCGTGGGTTACTAATATCGCCTACAATTTTAGCTTTGAACAAAAGCTGTCGTTTTGTTGATTCGGTTTCAAAGCGATTGATAATAATGAGATCAAATGGCTTATTAAGAAAGTCTTTAGGGATTTCGTCTTCAAGCAGAGTTCCACCCAATGAAATATTCTTAGAAAAAGTGCGAAATGACTTTTCTTTCGAAATAATAACGATTTCAATCTTAAAATCATGGCGAAGTGTTGTTCTGCGTTTTGCAGATGGATTTGTATCACGCTGCTTGGGCGTTTTTATTTTAACTGTTTTTATTTTGCGTATTTGTGAAAGGTCTAAGTCATCACCATTGAAGTCTTGATGAAAATATCCGTAGTCTGAAGGAATGCTAGACGACTTAAAACTTTCAACTTCTGTGTAGCCTTTGCCATTGGTGTTGCGACCAGAAATTGTATTTGTAATTTCATCGATGATATCTGGAGTAGAAATTTTTGCTGATTTTTGGCGTGTTCGTTTTTCTGGTTTAGGGGGATGAGCAATAACAAAATATGTCTGATTTGTTTTTAAAAAGACTTCGACATTTTGCCAATTTTCCCAACCGGGTGTCCAAATGTGGATACATTTTAAATCGCGTGATTTCAAACTTAGTAAGGCCATCTGAGCCTGTGTCGTCGACATAGGTTTGGTCTGCTTGCCACTTTCTGAATTGTAAAAGACCCACACGCTGCCAGTGATTTTCATTTTTTCCCTCAAAATGTCCTGTTTAGCTATCGGCAAAGCTGGGGCAAATCTTGATCGGACAAAGGGATGGAAGGCTCGCAAGAATTTCAAAATGAGACACACTTATTGTCACCGTCAAATGCTTGGACGTCGTTCATAGTCTGTGTAAAGCGGTATAAGGCCCGCTGGTGGCATAGAACTTGTTAATACGACCCGTATGATGAACGTAATCCTGACCTTCGGTACACTCATGGCCCTCCTTTTGGCGGGTGGTAATAGCATCGCGCAAGAGCGTTGTGCAGAGCTATTGAGCGATGCTAATAGGGCCGAGGTGCGTACCTTTGATGCAAGCCAAAGCCTCTCGCAAAAAATTCGCGATAATTCTCCTCACTATTGGGAATTTAGCCGCGTAAATGGAAAATCCTACTTTGCAGAGCTTCTTAACTTTCAGGGTCTCATAGTTGGGGATACACATGCTGGAAACTTCATTGTTTCCCGACTTGCTGGCAAGATGCAGTTTTTTATCGCTGATATTAAAGATTCTGGTCAGGGACCATTTATTTTGGACTTTTCTCGATTGGTCTTGAGCACACATGCCTACCTAAAAGGACATGTAAAGATGAGCGAAACCGCTGAAGCTTTGATTTCAGCATATAAGTCAGGTCTTTCAGGTGCTGAATATAAAATTCCAAAATCTATTCGTTGGATTTTTGAACAGACTTTGAATGATTATAGCAAAGCCGAACAGACTTATGTTGAGAGTAAGGTAAAAAAACAAAAGTTTAAGCTCAAAGAAGAGAAATTAGAAGAGATTAGCTTTAGCTATAGTGATCCACGGCGCTTTAATAAGTTACAAGCCAATATTGAAAAAGCTGTTCAAGAAAGTATTCCGGACGCAGAAATCCTAGATCTGGCTTTTCGTCCCCGCGAGCGGGGTGGTTCTGTGGATATGGCTCGCTACTGGGCCCTAGTTCGCACCGATGGTCAGCTGAAGATTTTAGAATTTAAACAGGTCAGCGTGCCTTCAACAGCAAATTATACTCAGCAGCAAGAAACATTTGCACGTTACGAAAGGATTTTTAAAATATTTTGGCAAGTCACAGATCCTCTATTCAAACTGACAAAGTTGGATGGGGACATATTCTTGATGCGACCTAAAAAATCAGATGTATTTCGAGTTAAGTACAGTAGTCAGTCTAAGAAAGATATAGAGTTTGGTCTGCAATTGGCGGCTTACGATGCCTACTACTTGGGTACATTACATGGACGTCAACTCAGTGATCAAAAATATCAACAAGCACTAGATATGAATAAAAAAAGTCTGATCGAAAGAATAAAAAAATTCAATAAAGACTACATGGAAGATTTGAAAAAATCTTTAGAGTATATGCAAGGTAAGGCATTATGAAAAAATATTTAATGTTGTCGTACCTTATTGTAACGTATTTTTCGCTGAATGCGCAGGCACAACTTAGCTGTGAATCAGTATTTTCGAATGAAAAAGTAATAGCTGCAGACATTATGTTAGTCCGAACAGAAGAACGGCTGCTACCTAAAGGTACCGAAATCAAATCAGTTAAACTTTTGATCGATAGAAGGCCCATTGAAATCACTTCTAAATCAGACCCACGTTTTAAGCCTACTGTTTTAGACATGCTGAATATGATGACTGAAACTGTTTTTGTATCTGGTGATCATAAGTCTATGACTGAAAAAGGCGAACTACGCCTGGCAGCAGAATTTAAACAAGGTCAAAGCATCGAATTCGAATATATTGGCGACAAACGGGGAAGTGATGTTATCTACCACTTGGATAAAATTTCTTTCATTAAAGCTAATGGAAAAGATATCACTGTAGATAAAAACCCACTTTCAGATGATGCAACTTTTTTGCAAAGAAGCGAAATCTTGATTGTGACCAAAGAAGGCAAAAAGACAGAGACAGAAGAAAAGCCACAAAAGATATCAATCTTAGAAAAATCAGATATAGAATCCTGGTCTGAAGAATCACCAGTATTGAAGGCAAATGTCGCAAAGATTAAGAAAGATCAGAGTATTTTAGATGGATTGAGAGAAATTTCTCAAAGTCTTTCTGAAAAAGACGCGGAATTGATCGACAAGATTATTGCCGAACAAAAAATAGTAAATGTTCCCACCGCAATTAGCGGGCCAGTACTGCAAGAGATGATAAAATGGAGCGAACTTTTGCCCACACTGAAAAGAGCCGAGGTCCGTGAATCAGTTAAAAATGGAAAATTGAGCAGCCTTTTAATCAAGGCGCGCGTGCGCGCTAATACTGACTTTGCATTCAAGGTAGCAAAGAAGCAAATTTTTAAATATATGCTAGTGGGCACAGCTTTTTTTGGTTTTACTCACTATAATAACTTATTACTTCATGACAGAAGTACAACGAACTCTACTATCGTTAGTGATGTTCTTATTGCAAAATCCACTTTCACTACAGAAAATGCAAATGCACTGCAGCAAGTGGCAAAGTCTTTCTCTAAATCTGGCAGGGATGTGGACCCGGCATTCAAACAAATGTTGTTAGCACGTATTGCCGAGAAAAAGACTTCGAAAGAGACTGCTGCAGCGACAGAAGATGTGCAAAGATCCATATCAGATTTTGTGCTAAAAGAAGAAAATCTACGTGGAAGTTCCAGATTTTATATCGGCGATGCAAATATGAATTTGAAGGCTTTTGCAGATAAGTCATTTAATCCCTCTTTAGCATCAGCGGACTATATGATTGGACTGTTCGAAAAACAAAATAGAATAGTTATTGTATCAATTTTTAAATCGGTGACAACCTTTAAAACAGAAATGGCTGAGGTCATTGTGGATAGACATTCCTATCCAGTGATGTACGAAAATATACGCGAAGCTTTGATTAAATCTACTGCGCAAGATTAAAATGGTTTATTTTGTCGTACCGTCTTTTAAATAATTTTCCATACTTAAGTCAAAAGTGAGCTTATTCTTATTCACCTCGAGCGCATCGGCAGTCTTGACCAAAGTTTCTTTGAATTTTAAATAATTTTTTTCGCGCAGATGAACTTTTTTAATGAAATAATTTTTAACTTCAGTCTCTAGGATAGGGTTTTTTAAAAGCTTTGCCAGCCACTGTAGTCGACTGTAGACCAATGGGTCAAAATGGCGAATTTTAAACAAAGTCTCGTGAACTCTTGCCTCGCCCTTTGACATAAGACCGTCGTCGTTGTCTTTGATAAGCATACGATCTAGAACAATGCCTTCAGTATTTGCTGCGGCTTCCTTTTCATCTTTTGAATCTGAATTTTTTGTATTTATGTGTCCCTGTGCATCGATTGTGTGCAGGCGAGATACTTTACTGAAATTTCCGAAACGATCCGTTTGACGTGTTATTTCGTCAAACATCATCGCTGAAGAAAAATCTCTAGCATAGGCTAGCTGCTGAAAAGCCTTTTTAAATTCATCTGAATTTTTCGGGCTATTAAGGCCAGAGAAACTTTTTGCGATCGAGTCACTAGATTGGAGCGCTTTGTAAAAGTTTGCTTTGGTATATTCATGATTGAATAAATCAAGGTCCGATTCGCCATCAGGATTGACGGCAATAGCTCCGTAAGACATCTTGGGATCACCGGCTACCACTGTAGAGGAATTTCCACGCAATCCACTGACAAGTGATGTCCATGAGTCACGCATCCATTTGTTGATCTTGATTCCTTGGTTTTCACCTTGAGAAAGTAAATCAAGAGCCTGCTTAGCCTTGGCATTCATACTTTCTACGGTCATCGTTCTATAAGTTACATGCGGTACGAAACCTACATTGCCAAGCAACTTTGAAAGATGATAGCCCAATAGTGCAGACTCGCTCTGGCTGTAGTCTACAGAGGGTTTGTATTTAGCTATTTTTTTAGCATTGCGATTGTTAAAATAGGCTCCTGGGTTTTTTCCAAAGCCCACCCAGGCAGGGTCTGATTCGAAGACCTTTTTTGAGATGTCTTCCATAGTTTGTTTCTTAATTTGTATAACTCAAAGCCTGCAGATGAATTGTGTAGCTTTGGCGCGATACCGACGGAAGTAGGACCTTGTTCAATATAGAAATCTATTTCTGCAAGCTCATGTATCTTCTTTGCATCATTCTTTCGATACCAAGCCTCTGAACTAGAGTATTCACCATCATCTGCTTGGATGTCTGGTGGCAGAAAAGGAAAGGGTGAAAGTACCTCGGCCATTTCTTTCAGGCCATTGGGCGCGATGTGCACAATCTGCGCATGACTTTGGGCTAGCGATAGAGTAGAGCAGATAAAAATGGAGGCACATTTTAAAAATGATTTCATAGAAACCTTCTGCAGAAAATCCAAATTTGCATGAATATAGTTCGGCATTTTTAATTTCAACATAAAGTCCTGCCAAAAACTATGACACTTTTGCTGGAAATAATTAATTATTCAAACGAAATTGAAAATCTACCGATGTAATCATTGTGGTCACAGGAGTGGCAACGGCATCTGAACAGGAGGTTTTTGTTGAGACATCATTTTTCAAAAAAAGCGCTTTCGTCTTTTGCGGTCGCGATTTTCACACTGCTAACTTCGGCCTGTGGACAGCAGTCTTTCGATGCCTTGAGTATCGATGCAAATGCCAATACTGGCTCAAATGCTAGTAATATCGGTTCAGAGGGCGATCTGACCTCAAGCCTTCTTAATTTTCAAAAACGCTTTTCTGTGAGGGATATGTACACACGTTTGGTGGTAGTTGACAATCCTGCTAAGGGTTTTGAAATGCTATTTGGAACTCGAAATTTTCGTTCAGTTTTG
>JANNCH010000206.1:0-2358 GCA_031386315.1 Pseudobdellovibrionaceae bacterium | reverse complement strand
CTCCAAATGCGAATAATGCCTCGCGGGCCATTGCCGAGGGATTAAAAGCCCAGCAATCCAGCCTTGAGACAGCTCAACGAAATTCAGAGGATGCGATCTCGTTTGTGCAGACCGCCGAGGGCAGTTTGAATGAACAAAATAATATCCTCATCCGTCAGCGCGAACTCGCTGTGCAAGCGGCCAGCGATACATACTCTGACACTGAACGTGAATTCTTGAATAAAGAGTTTCAACAATTAGGGGAAGAGTTAGACCGTATTGCCCAAAGTACTTACTTCGGAAGCACGCCACTACTGAATGGAAAACGCCAAACATTCGATTTTCAGGTAGGTGGTGATGGCACCAGTCAATCTCGCATTCAATTCGATAACGATGCTGACACAACTGCCTCAAATTTAGGAACAGATGGGCTAGATCTTTCAGACAGTTCAGGCGCAAGAAGTTCACTGGCAGATCTTGATAAAGCCATTCAACAAATCAATGGGGTCCGCGCCACATTCGGATCAGTCCAAAGTCGCTTAGAAACAGCAAGTAATTTCTTAGGTGGACACATCGAAGCCATTGCTAGCGCCCATTCTCGAATGGCCGACACCGATGTTGCCGATGCCGTCAGCAGAGCAAGAAAAGGACAAGTATTACAACAATACCAAGCGGCCGTTTTAGAACAAGCGAATGAAGTCCCCGCGGTAGCGCTCAGATTAGTAGCATAAAAAATATTTAAATAATGAAATAAAAAGGCTGCGCAAAAACGCAGCCTTTTTATTTTTAAGATCATATACTTGTGAACCTACCCCGATTAGACGGACAGGAGAATTTGTGGTAAACACACAAAGGACAAGGGGTTTTCATGAAAACGCAGTATACAAAGGAATTCAGACTAAGCGCGCTGAAGTTGGCCGAAGAATTGGGTTCGGTTGCTGAGGCAACAAAGCAGCTAGGCCTGAAACCGAATGCGATTTATAATTGGAAGAACAAGTACAAATACAAAGCCAGCACGACAGTGGTTGAGCCAAAGGCCGCAGTTACTCCAGAATCTGAAGAGATCAAGCGCCTTAAAAAAGAAAATGAAGAGCTCAAAAAAGTTAATTACATTTTGAAGCGAGCCGCAGCTTTTTTCTCACAAGACCATCTGAAATAAAATACCGGATGGTCGAAGAATTGAATTTGGAACAGCAATCAGTTTTGCATTGTTGCCAGACATTAGAGGTCAGTCGCAGTGGCTATTACGATTGGCTTAAGCGGCCCGAGTCAGAGCGCAAAGTTGCCAATGAAAAGCTAACTGAGCAAGTAAAGACGATTTGGGAACAAAGCCGTGGTATTTACGGGTTGCCAAGGATTTTTGAAAAGCTAAAGGCAGAAAATATTGTTGCCGGTAAAAACCGCGTGCAGAGAATTATGAAAAAAAATAAAATCCAAGGTGTTGGTAAGAAGAAATTTAAAGTGATGACGACTGATTCGAATCACGACATGCCAATCGCGAAACGTATTTTTAAGGCTGAAGATCATGCGGTAGAAGTCGTTCGTCCGAATCAATACTGGGGCGGCGATATAACTTACGTTGCGACTGATGAGGGCTGGCTTTACTTGTCGATATTTTTGGATTTGTTTACTCGCAAAATACTAGGACACTCGATGTCTGCAACGATGACTTCAGATCTTGTAATCGAGTCATTGGATATGTCATTAAAACGTCAAGGCATGGCAGTGGTTGATACTTTAACTGCTCACACTGATCGCGGCAGTCAGTACGCAGCTGAGGCTTATCGTGACAAGCTCGCAGCGCACAAAATAACGGCCAGCATGTCACGTCGTGGTAACTGCTACGATAACGCCTTCGTTGAAAGTTTTTTCAGAACGTTGAAGGTCGAACTCATCTACCGCACGAAATTTAAGACTAGAGATGAGGCAAAAGCAGCGATATTTGAATTTATTGAAGTTTGGTACAACCGGCAAAGAATGCATTCTTCGCTTGGCTATCAGACGCCGATGCAGTACGAAGAACAACTATTAAACGCCGCATAACTCTCGTGTCCGTTTTTTCGGGGTAAGATCATATGTTCAACATACGAAAAATATAAAATAAAAAAGTAACAACACAATCCAACATCAAGAACACCACAAAAAATTTCTGATAAAAATATTCCAAATTTTATCCAAAAGAACTCATTCAAAAGCAAAAACCCACTCTAAATATTTTCTTCATCCCCCAGTAAATCTTCTTCCCTAAAGCGGAGAGTAGGAGCTCCCTTCCCCCTGAATTACGACCTCAGCGCCCGCACGATGCGGTACCAAAGCGCTGCGAGGACAGGAAGTCCGTGTCGAAATTCAGGGGGAAGGGAGCTCCTACTCTCCGCTTTA
>JANNCH010000176.1:0-3598 GCA_031386315.1 Pseudobdellovibrionaceae bacterium | reverse complement strand
GGCGACAACGGCGTTGGATTATTTGGGTTTGAGCTTCGCGCTTTCTGCAGGCGTGCTTTGGGGGCTTTACCTTTATTTTGGCAAAAAAGTCAGTGGCCATGTCCATGGTGGAATGGTCACATCCATAGGGATGTTTTTTGCGGCATTGGCGACCATTCCTTTTTACATGATAGATCAAAAAGCAGCTTTGCCAACACGTGAAGTGATGCCCATGCTATTTGCAGTGGCTGTGCTATCAAGCGCGCTGCCATATTCACTCGAGATGATTTCGTTGAAACGAATTTCGGGTCGTGCCTATGGTATTTTGTTGAGTTTAGCACCTGCTGTCGCAGCCATATCTGGATTTTTTTTTATGAGAGAGATTCTCAGCCCTATGCAGTGGTTGGCGATTCTATTTATTGTCGCGGCCTCGATGGGTAGCACTCTTAAATCTTAGTACCTCGACCGAAGTATTTACTAAATAGCCCGGTTTTTTTCTAGACAAGATGTCGCTTTGCGCTTCGTTGACTGAAAATCGCACACAGTTGACTCGAAGTCGTAGATATAAGAAACTTAAGACTTATTCATAGCGACTGGAAGCATTATGGCTCTCACAATCACTCGTAATCCGAATTTGACTCGTCCACAAAATTCGCTCTCATTGGAAAACGAAATCCAGAAATTTTTTGGTAATCGTTGGTGGACAGGCGTCGCACCAGAAAAATGTCGAGGTTTTGATCGTGAGCGAAATTGTTTGGTGGCGCTGCCACTATTGAACTTACAAATTTGCACACGCCAAGATGTTTTGGATTATTTTAATAATACTTGGACATTAACAGAAGTGCTTTTTGCAGGGCTCAAAAATGAAGAGGCCTATACACGACCACCGTACCACCAGCTACGTCATCCTATGATTTTCTATTATGGTCATCCGGCCGTGTTGTTTGTAAATAAGCTTCGTTTAGCAGGGCTTGTGACGGCCCCTTTAGATTTGTATTTAGAAAAAGTTTTAGAAACCGGCGTAGATGAAATGTCGTGGGATGATCTTTCTAAGAATGAAATGAACTGGCCCAGTGTGCAGTCGGTGCACGAGTATCGACAACAGGTTTATAATATTATTGTTAACCTTATTAAGACTCACCCAGACTTGGATAAAAAAACGGATCGCAAAGTTTTGTTGGATTCCCCGCTATGGGCTTTGTGGATGGGCTTTGAGCATGAAAAAATTCACTTTGAAACTTCGAGTGTTTTGATACGTGAGCTTCCCATTGAATATGTTGAGACTCCAAAGTACTGGGCTCCGATTCATCCATCGGCCCTAAAAGCAGATAAATTTAAGCCAGTGTTAGGGACTGACTATCAAGATATATGCTGGCAAAAAAAATCAGCTACAAACGTACAAATTGGCAAACCTGCAGACACCCCCTCCTATGGATGGGATAATGAATATGGCCAGCGGGAAGTTGCGATCAAGGATTTTCAATACACACAATTTCAAATCACGAACGGTGAGTACTATGAATTTGTAGTGAATGGTGCCTACATTCAAGATAAGTGCTGGAGCGCCGAAGGCTTGCACTGGCGAAAGTTTCGCAATACCAAGCGGCCTACCTATTGGACAGCGGTCGGGCCCGAGGGCTCGCACGAATACGAATTGCGTAGTATTTTTAAATTTATTCCAATGCCCTGGAATTGGCCTGCCGAGGTGAATTTTCATGAAGCCCAGGCCTATGCTCGCTGGAAGAATGAAAAAGATAAATCATCCTTGCATTATCGTCTGCTATCAGAGGCTGAATATGTTTCTTTACGACGTAAAGAACAGGACACAGTTTTGCAAAATAAATCCTACGATGCCTATGGCGTGTTTAATGAATTCAAAGCGAATTTTAACTTTGTCTGGAGCTCAGCTGCTGACGTGAGTGAAGAGATTGCAGGGAATGTCTGGCATTGGCTTGAAGATCAATTCAATCCATTGCCTAGTTTTACGGTGCATAATTTGTACGATGATTTTAGTACTCCGTGCTTTGATGGTAAGCACTATATGATCGCGGGTGGGTCCTTTATTAGCTGCGGTCATGAGGCCAGTCAGTGGTCGCGTTTTCACTTTCGTCCGCATTTCTATCAGCATTCTGGATTTCGGCTTGCTGCGAATTTAGACGGTAGCCATGAAAACGGGGCCGTTAAGTTGGTCACTTCAGAATCCTATGTTCATGAACGTCGTAAAGATGTTTTGGATCAGATGAAAGATGAAAACTGGTGGAAAAAAGTAGAGCAACCACTTGAACTCAATTCACAAGAATTACAAAAAATTTTCTCAGTAACTCAGAAAAACATTCTCGAGTTCAACCAAAATTTTGCAAGTATGAGTCCCATGGGAACGGCCCATGATCCATCATTGAATTCTGTACCGAAGGATTTTTCACTACCTTATCAAAGTACTAAGAACTTTCCGGCAAAAACAGAGAGCTATGAAAAGCTTGTGGATTTTATCTTTAAAGAAATGGCTCCACTTTCTCAGTTGCCAGGACACCCAGGCTATGTGGCCTATGTGGCCGGTGCTGGCAATATGCTTTCAAATACAGCGCAGATGATCAGTCAGACTCTGAATCCATTTACAGGTCATTATATGATGGCACCGGGGCTTGTGACTTTAGAGGCCGAAGTGATTCAATGGTTTATTAATGCATTTAAATTGCCTGAAAAAACCGCCGGGGGATTTTTAACCACAGGCAGCAGTCTGGCCACATTAAGTGCCGTTGCCATGGCCCGTGAAAAAATATTAAAAACCAAGGATTACTCGAAGGTCACACTGTATGTATCGGATCAGGCCCATCACTGTGTGAGCAAAGCCTGGGTGACCTTGGGTTTTGTGGGTGAAAACATTCGTTTTGTGAAAAGTTCGCGTCCTGATTTTAGAATGCAAGTGAGTCATTTGTCAGACCTTATTCAAAAAGATGTGGCTGCAGGCTTCACTCCACTTTGCGTTGTCGGAAGTGCTGGGACCACAAACACCGGGGCCGTCGATCCGCTGAATGAAATTGCGGACATCGCTGCGAAAAACAATATGTGGTTTCATGTGGATGGGGCCTATGGGGCTTTATTTATTTTGAGTGAGCGCACACACGATTTGCTCAACGGTATGCAGCGTGCGGATTCGGTGGTCTTTGACTTGCATAAAGCGCTTGCGCTGTCTTACGGTACCGGCTGTTTGTTGGTTCGAGACAAGCATGACATGCGTTTTCAATATCCAGGTGTAAAAACCTATATGCCGCCAGAAATTGAAGAGGGTGGATATAACTTGCGAGTGGATTTTGCAGATATTTCGCCTGAACTTTCACGTGATTATCGAGGGCTTCGTGTTTGGTTGCCGATAAAAACATTGGGAATTGGTCCCTTTATTTTAAATTTAGAAGAAAAATTGCAACTGAGTGTCTGGTTGAATCAAGAGCTTAAAAAAATTCCGCAGGTACGAATGGTAGCTGAACCGCAGCTTTCGATTCAGGCTTTCACTCTCAACTTTGGCAATGACACCGATTTGAACAATCAAAAAACACAAATCCTGTTAGAAAAAATAAATTATCAGGGGACATTGTTTGCCTCGGCTTGTTCAGTGGATGGC
>JANNCH010000151.1:0-5117 GCA_031386315.1 Pseudobdellovibrionaceae bacterium | reverse complement strand
AAAGGGACTCGGGGCCCTTCGCGCAGCCCCCGCCGTAGGGGCGACAATCATGAGCCTTTACCTTTCTAGATCTGACAAAATGCGCACGGGAAAATGGCTATTTTCTGCAGTCACTGGTTTTGGAATATGCATTCTAGTTTTTGGAATCAGCCGTAATTTTTATCTTTCACTTTTTGCGTTGGGCTTCAGTGGCGCCTTCGATAGTATCAGCATGGTGATTCGTTCGGCGGCAGTCCAGTTAACTTCACCTGATCATATGCGCGGGAAAATTTCAGCGGTGAATTCAATTTTCATCGGCTCTTCAAATGAAATAGGCGAGCTCGAGTCAGGAATTGCCGCCAAATTGCTGGGCACCATTCCTGCCGTCTATTTGGGTGGTATCATCTGTATCTGCACCGTAGGAATTGTTGCATATTTTTCCCCTGCGCTTAGAAAAATGGATCTTGAGCAGCTCAAGGACGAACCACTCTCAAAAATAAATTTGCAGTGGCACCCATAACTCGTTCGCGTACGATCAACAATTTGCCAAACGAAATGACTGCAGCTGAAGTCGAACAGACTATTCAAGAATATGTTCAATCTACAAAGCTTGCCGTAAATGAAGCCGCTTGGTTATATCAAATAGCCAAGCGGCTAATTCCAATTTCATAAAGATGATTCGATAGCTTTCAACAAAAGTGGATTATTCGGTGCCACATCAGGATTGAAGCGTGCAACAATTTCCCCCTTTTTATTCACCAAAAATTTTTCAAAATTCCATAGAATATCATTCTTATTTTCACGAACGACACCATAGCTCTTAAGTTTTTCTTCAAAATTTGCACCTTCAGGCAACTGTGCCTGGGGCTTTTCAGCTGTTAAAAACTGATACAGAGGGTGCTGCCCTGCGCCCTTAACAACAATCTTTTCAAACATCGGGAATTTGACTCCAAAGTTTGATTGGCAAAAATTTTGAATTTCAGTGTTTGTCCCTGGCTCTTGCGCGCCGAATTCATTGGCAGGAAATCCCAATACTTCCAATCCCTGTTCACGATATTTTTCATAGATTTTTTCTAAACCTTCATATTGAGGTGTTAGGCCGCACTTTGATGCCACATTCACAATAAGCAATGCTTTGCCCTTATAATCAGCTAAACTACTTTTTTTTCCATCAATGTGGTTGATTGAGAATTTATATAAATTTTTGCTCATGATAACCTCCCGGTTTATTATAAATTTAGTCTGTTAAGCACTCAGGACCGACAAGATACTTCCCATCAAGCCACTGAGCAATTTCATTGAAAAAGCGATTATTCATATCAAGATCGCTACGAATCTGCGTCAGTAAATTACTGTCCATCTTATCAAGGCCGAGCTCACTGAATACTTGAGCATATTTTTTAACAAAACTTGCAAAGCCTTCGCCTGCCAGAGACCTGCATGCCGCAATAAAAACCTCATCAGGTGCCACGCTTTTATTTAAGACTTGCGCTGATGAATGGAATAGTATTTCTGAGAGACTGGCTTGATTCATTAAATTAAGCGCCCAGCCGCATGAGCCTTCAAATGTGGCATGGCTGCGTCCCTGAAACGATTTTAGTTTCAAAAACTTGCATTGCTTAGGTCCATCATTTGCAAAAAAGTTTTCCCAAATAAATGGCTTTCTACGAAGTATGCCAGCGACCTCTATTAGCTCGTTGTCAGTAATTATGCTGGGTATCACTTTACTGCCGGTCCAAAATATTTGAACGTCTGTCGCTATATTTTTACCAATCTTTTCAAGATAGTCTGGCGCTCGAGTACCAAAAACTTTGTCTAAGATTGGATCATTCGAATAGTAAGTCGGACAAAATAATAAAGTTTTTTTTGTTACACTGCGTGTGAATTCAACGATCTCTGCTTGTTTATCCGCCAAATCAGCAGAGCCACACATGTCATCAAAAAACAAACCGAAGTAATCCAAATCAAGATCTTCAAGTTTTAAAATTTTATCTTTTAGAATTTGCTTCGACTGTGTATTCCAATGGGCATGGATTTCAAATGGGCTCAGTCCTAGGCCAAATTTAATATTTTCAGAATGACACTTTTTACTTAATTTTTGCAACTCGGCCCACATTTCGGCGGGATGATTCTGTTGCCAATTTTTTCTTAAAAATGGATCCCGTTTAGGGGCATAAATATAAAAACCACCACCCGAAGCCTGGATCGTTTCGCAAAAGTGATGTCGGCTTTCCCATGACCACTCAGGTCCAAAAAATCCTTCTATGACTCCAGCACCAAACATATTAACTCCAAGCATTTTGTATTGGCTTAATCTTCACCCTGAATGTTTGGTTTTTCAATGGGTCATGTTGACAGTACACCGATATTTTGTTGAAAATGCCCAGCATGTTAAAAAAATACTTTCCTGAACGTGAATTTAAAGCCCTGCTTTTTGACTTTGATGGTACTGTCGCCGACACCATGGGCGCACACCTGGATGCATGGAACAAAGGTCTTGCGATTTACAATTTAAATTTAAGCAAAGAGCAACATTTTGCTTGGGCAGGTCGCCCGACTCGAATGATCGTACAACTTTTAAACGAAATGCACAAAGTTGAGATTCCGACTGAAGAATTTTTAAAGACCAAAGAGGTTCATTATTTTTCATCTATTCACGAGGTCAAAGAAATCGTTTCTGTTGTCGATATTATTAAACACTACCATGGTATTCTGCCCATGGCCGTGGTTACAGGCAGTCGCCGCAAACCTGTGGAAGCAACACTGTCACATTTAAATCTTGATAAATACTTTGATCATCTCGTTTGCGCCGAAGATTATACCAATGGTAAGCCAGCACCTGATTGTTTTCTACTTGCTGCGAGCTTACTCAAAGTGCAGCCAAAAGATTGTTTGGTTTTTGAGGATGCGACCTTAGGTATACAATCCGCCTACAATGCTGGTATGGCCTGTTTACGCGTTGATAAGGGTCACACTCTATCTGTTGTTAGATAGATGAATTACTTCCAGCCCTTCGTTGTCCCATTTGATCTTTGGCGCTGACACTTAAAACGCCCTTCAACAAAAGGACGTTGTGCCTCATGCTTTAGGTGGCCTCTTTCATTTGCACGCCGGCGCCAGCGCTCGAAAGCCCTTCGATCTAACTGAGTTCTCATGAATTGCACAACTTCGTTTGCTGTCAGCTTGAACTGCTCTTTAATGGCTTCGAAGGCTGTGCGGTCTTCCCAAGCCATGCGAACGATGCGGTCTTGATCATCCACCGACAATAAGTTCCAAGCCTGACGCTTACGAGTGGATACTGACATCTGTCCCCCTGAAGACTAGTACAATGTAAACAATGAGACAAGCCAAGCGAAGTGACCAAAGCAATGTGCGGGTCCAGTTTGTACTGACTAGTTTATTTATAACCTCTACATTTTTAGACACAGCTAATTTATTGTGCATAGGTATGCTCAAAAAGACTGTGCAGGCCCAAGTTAAAAGCAAGGCGGCAAGATTCATCCAAAATATTTTATGAATAGGTATCAACAAAACTGCAGTCACTAATTCACACAGCATGATGGGTCCTACAATATATGAAATAATATTCGAATGTTTTGAATGAAAGTTCTTAAAGCTTGCATCTGGAATAAGTAAAAATGAGGGGTATTGCAAAATTTGAATAGTCCAAATCAAGCCAGTCATAAACGCACAGCATGCCAAATGTATAATCAAAGCTTCCATATTTTATCGGGCTCCAAAAGAAATATTAATCCCATTTGAGCTGTTTGAATCATTGTGTCCACGTTATTTAGTCGAAGTGGGTCTAAATATTGCTCACTGCCTTGATGATTTTTGAGAGCTTCAAATTTCTTAGAAATCCTATCTAGCATGGGCCTTTCACGACGCTTTAAAACATTATGAATAACTTCAGTAACATTTTCTTCGGCTTCGTATCTTTTTGTTTTTGAGTTTTCGCTTTTAGTCTGAAAAATAAGGCCCTCGTCTTCGAGCTCTTTTAATGCTGGACTGACTAACGCTTTCGATACATCTAAAATTTTGACTAGGTCTATTCCAGACAAAGGGGATCTCGACAGATAAATTGCAGCCCAAATTTGACCGTGTATCTTTCTGAAACCCCAATAGCGAATAAAATCACCAACTAAAGACGAGAACTGCTGAATTTTTAAAATATCTTGCTTTTCCATATAGTTCATACTAATATGAACTATATGGAAAAGCAAGTTCCACCCTTTAAAGGTGTTATTTATTTTGATGGTTTATGCATGGCCTGCTCGGCTGAAATCAACCACTACAAAAATCTCATTGGATCTGAAAATTTTGACTTCATCGATATCACTTTGCCTGACTTCCAGGCGACCGAACACGGTCTAGATCCACATAAAGTACATCGCGTGATGCACGTCCGAGACACTAACGGAACTTTGCACGAAGGAGTCGATGCTTTTCGCACCATCTGGAAGCATATTCCTCGCTATCAGTTTTTAGCTCGCTTGTCTGAACACAAAATTTTTCGCAAAGGTCTTGAGCTAGGCTACAAAGGTTTTTCAACTGTTCGTCCCTATCTTCCCCGAAAAAAATTAGATTGTTCGGCAAGTCCTTACTGCGAGGTTCGAAAATGATAAAGTATCCCATTTCTTTTTATGCAAATTCTCAATCAAACGCAGGTATTCAATCACTTTGGACTTTTGAAAGTCAGAGTTTTGAAAACCACTGTGCCATACCTCCCGAATTTGAAGGGCCTGGTGGCGCACTATCACCCGAAGATCTTTTTGCACAGGCTTTAACAAATTGTTTCGTGGCCACTTTTAAAGTGTATGCGGAAAAATCAAAGCTGCTCTACTCTCGTATTTCCAATAAAGCCGAACTCGTTGTGGATGTTGATGAAAATAAACGGCCTATGATGAAAAAATGCACACTGCATGTTCAGATATCTGGCTGCGAAAAACCAGATCGAATCAAAGTTATTGCTGAAAAAGCTTTTACGTCCGGTTTCATTTTAAATTCGGTTAAGACAGAGCTTACTTTGATTTTGCAAATAAGTACTTGAAACCTATCTCAAAAAGGATTGCACATGGACCCTATAAATCGTCGTCTTTTTTTTAAACGTGCGCTTCAAATTTCAGGAACTGTGTTGC
>JANNCH010000133.1:0-3810 GCA_031386315.1 Pseudobdellovibrionaceae bacterium | reverse complement strand
AGAAGGCCACATTATACAGAGCAATTCATCTGCCAGTGATATCTTTGCAAAAACTCAACTAGAGTCCGAAAACTGGTTTCATCTTTTGCCTGATTTTAAACTGAGTTCTGAATTGCAAAAGTGCGACATCAGGTATGCCTCTTTGAATTCTATAGACCCACAGATTTTGGGCGTAACTGTTTCAAGTTTGTATAGTCCCTTGGTGAATGATCGCATTTATATAGCGTTGATTGAAGACCTAACCGCCACTCGACAGCTCGAGTACAGCGCCCGTCAGAATGAAAAGATGGCTGCCGTGGGTGGCTTAGCGGCTGGTATCGCTCATGAAATACGTAATCCATTGGCAGGCATCAGCGGCAGTATTGAGCTGCTATCGCAAACAGTGAGCAATGATGATGATCGTAAGCTGATGAAGATTATTCTGCGAGAGATCGATCGTTTGAATAACTTAATCACTGAATTTTTAGAATATTCGAGTCCTGAAAAGCCGCCAAACGATGCGGTTGATCTGAGTCAATTGTTGGGTAGTATCGTAGATTCGATGGGTACAAATGCTAAAATTCGCCAAGACGTGAAGATTCAGAAAAACTTAGCCCCGGGTGCTATTGTTCTTGGGTGGAATGATAAGTTGAAGCAAGCTTTTTTGAATATCATATTGAATTCCTATCAATCAATGCAAGAGGCCGGCGAGCCTGCTTTGATCGTTTCAACAATAGTGGAGGGCTCTCATGTTGTTGTGCGAGTCAAAGATAGTGGAGGCGGCATGAGTGAGGCGACACGTAAAAGAATGTTTGAACCTTTCCATACAACAAAGCCAAAAGGCACAGGCCTTGGTCTGGCTATTACTCACAAAATTCTAGAAGGTCATAGGGCACAGATTTTTGTTGAGAGTGAACAAGGTAAGGGGACAGAGTTTATCTTGCATTTCCCTTTATCAAAGAGTGAAATAAAATAGTTACGCGAATATGGGAGTATTGATGAAATCCAGAATTTTGGTTGTAGATGACGAAGAGTCGATACGGGAATTCCTTGAGATAATGTTAAAAAAAGAAGGTTATGAGATCACGCTAGCCGAAGATGGACAAAAGGCGAAAGATCTTTTGGCTAAAAAAAGTTTCGATATGATCATATCAGATTTGCAGATGCCGAATGTGACAGGCATCGAGCTTTTGAAGCATGTCAAAGAATCTTATCCAGACATCGTATTTATGTTAATCACGGCATTCGGCACTACCGAAACCGCTGTTGAAGCTATGAAGATGGGCGCCTATGATTATTTGACCAAGCCTTTTAAAATCGATGAAGTGCGCATGAACATTCAAAATGCTTTGCGCTCACGCAATTTAGAAGTTGAAAATAGATCTCTTAAGAAAGAACTCGTTAAAGAGTACTCATTTCAAAATATGGTTGGTAATTCAACTGCTATGCACGCTATTTTTGATATGGTCAAACGAGTGGCTCAAACACCTACAAATGTTTTGATCACAGGTGAATCTGGGACTGGTAAAGAAGTTATTGCCAAAGCCATTCACTACAATGGCCCCCTCAAGGATCGTCCATTTGTAACAATCAATTGTGGAGCAATTCCAGAAAATTTGATGGAATCCGAAATGTTCGGTCACAAAAAGGGTTCATTCACCGGTGCGGTGGTGGACAAAGTAGGTTTGTTTGAAGTTGCTGACGGCGGAACGCTCTTTCTTGATGAGGTGGGTGAGTTGCCACTAACGATTCAGGTAAAATTACTTCGCGTGATTCAAGAGCGCGTGATTCGTCGTGTGGGCGCCACTGAAGATATGAAAGTGGAAGTGCGTATTATCGCTGCAACCAATCGTAATCTTGAAGAGATGGTTACTAAGGGCGGTTTTCGCCAAGATTTGTTCTATCGTTTGAATGTCATCAATATCAAGTCACCAGCTTTGCGTGATCGTCGCGATGATATTCCGTTATTGGCGAACCATTTCTTGAAAAAGTACAATGACCGTTTGAACAAAAACATTGGTGCCATCAGTACTGAAGTGATGGACATACTTAAAAAGTATGACTACCCGGGTAACGTTCGAGAGCTCGAGAATTTGATTGAACGCACCGTTGCCTTAGAAGGCGGCGCAACAATTTTACCTGAATCTTTGCCGCCGATCGTGAACACGACCAGTGGACGCAAGATGGCATCTTCCAATGAAATTGAAATTGGCGATGATGGGCTTGATTTGGATAAAGTCATGGGGCAGATTGAAAAAGAACTTTTAGTGAAAGCAATTCATTCTGCAGGCGGTATTAAAAAACGTGCGGCTAAGTTGTTACACATTAGTTTCCGCTCTATGAGATATCGTATTGAAAAATACAATCTCGGTGTTGTCGGTGATGATGAACTTGATGACGAATAAGCATAAAAGGGGACAGCATGGCAGCCAGCAAAGATAACAAAAAAATCCTAGAAACATTGAACAATATATTGGAACTTGAGGTTTCAGGTGTTGTTCGTTATCTACATTATTCTTTGATGGTGACGGGCCCGAATCGCATCCCGATTGTTAAATGGTTTCAAGATCAAGCCAATGAAGCTTTTATGCATTCAGCAATTATTGGTGAAAAAATCACGGCCCTTGGCGGTCATCCGTCGCTGAAGGTCAGTGCCGTTCCAGAATCGAAAACACACAAGGTTTTAGATATTTTGGCTGAAAGTCTTTTATTTGAAGAGAAAGCTATCGAAAAATACCACGATCTTCTAGAGCTTTGCGGTAGCAATATCGCTTTAGAAGAACTCGCTCGTGAAATGATCCGTAAAGAGACTGAGCATATTGAAGAAGTCCAAAAAATGTTGTTGGTCCCTTAGATTCTTAGTTCTTTATTTCAACAAAGTAATCTCAATACAGCAGTGCTCAGCATAATTCGAGAGTCTTGCCATCCGTGGACTGCATTTCTCTGAGCCTTCCTGGCTCGGAGAGCATAATAGAACTTATAATCGAAAATATACTTGTTAACTCTTCATACCATCTAATTCTGGCCACGACGGTCAGAATTCAGCCTTCCACGGATGGATGCATACGCGATTCCATCAATCACAGCTGTATAAAACAAAAAAAGCCAAGGTGACCCTTAGCTTTTTTTCGTATTAGTTTTAAGATGAGTACTTTATTTTTCTACGCAGATTTCTTTGTCTACGTTTAAGATATCATCCAATTTGACTTCTTTAGTTGTATTGGTGTCAACGAACTGACCGGCGCCGATGCTTGCCATGCGGTTTAAGCGTTTGGCCGCTTCGCTGTCGGATTTTCCATAATAAACTGTGCTGAACTGTACATCGCCAGGCATAACATTTGAGATTGCTTTCACGTCAGTGTCGATTTTGCTTTCCAAAATTTTTCCTGGGCAAGTGAGCTCACTGCTTGTTGGGCAGTAGTCAGTTGGGTAGCCGTCTGTCATGAAAACTACTAAATAAGATACATGTTTTGGTGCTGTGATCTTATCTTTTTCAATCATCTGTTTCGCCAGTGTCAAAGCTGCTTTGTAAGGAGTATGTCCAACATCTTCACGTGACAAGAAACGATTGAAAGCGTTGCTAAAGTCATTAGTTACTGTTGAGAATGGAACTGCCTTACTTGTAGAGTCCGTCAATAAATTTACGGCAGAAGTTGCATTGAATACAGTCAAACCCCAGCTCAAATTAGATTTTGCACGGTTGGCTTGATAAAACTGTGACATTACATCGCCACGGAATTTCTTTTTGGCATCAGAAGCAACACCAGGTGCCTCGTAGGGGCCATTCACGTTAGATCCTGATTGATCGACAATAAACAGAACGCGGGTCGG
>JANNCH010000113.1:0-3846 GCA_031386315.1 Pseudobdellovibrionaceae bacterium | reverse complement strand
AAAGCCTCTCAGCGCACCGGTCAGTGCCGGATCTGGATCCAGTGGCCCGAGTTCATCCAGTGATCAACGCTCTTATGTGGTGGGCAATACTTCACTTGTGGCAAGTAACTACTCACACTTGGATCCAAATCGTTTGGTGCCCGCAGATGTGCTGACAAATGCGATTCGTTATTATGATTTGAAAAAATCGCGCATCTCGAATCAACGCTATGTCACCATTGTGGACATGACTCAAAGTTCAAACAATAAACGTATGTATATCATTGATATGCAATCAGGTGCTGTTTCAACTTATTATTCTTCTCACGGAGCAGGTTCTGATACGAATAACGACACCTATGCCGAAAAATTTTCGAATACTTCTGGATCGAATATGACATCCATTGGTTTTTATCTGACAGGTTACGAGTATTCTGGATCGCACGGTAGCTCGATGGTTTTGCATGGTTTAGAAAAAACCAATAGCAATGCCGATGATCGTGCCATTGTCATGCATGGTGCAAGCTATGTGACGCCTTCACATACAGGTCGCAGTTGGGGTTGCCCTGCTGTCGAGATGAAATACATCGTTGGCTTGGTCGATGCACTTAAGGGTGGAAGTTTGTTTTACATTTTTAAACGTTAAGTTAAGCTATCGAAGGGTTGATTGTGAACCCAGCTTAAGGATTTGAGCTGGGTTTTTTTATATATTGATACCAGCGCTCGCCCATTTTTTTATTTCCAATATCATTCAAATGGACGCCGTCGGTCATATCATCGATCGTTGAAAAATCAGAATGCATATCCACGATTGTGATTGCCTCGCCTGCCGCGATTCTAGGTTTTAAAATATTTTCGATTTTTTCATTCAGTGCATCTACAAGACGACCTTGGGGTATGCCCATTGGTAAAATCTTTGCGACCATTATATGGGTCTGTGCATGGCTTGCGAAAATTTTATCCACGATGTCGTTAATATTGGCGACCGTCTGATCGATGGGTTTAGATTGCCACAAATCATTGGTACCAATCATTAACAAAACGATGTCTGGTTGATAGGTTTGAATCCAAGTTGTGATTTGTTCGTTGATTTGTGTCGTCGTCCAACCACCGTAGCCATTGTGTTTGAATTTCGCATCAGTGGTTTTATTTAATTTAGAACCAACAAATTCAAACTTCCAGCCATCAGTCGTCATCAACTGCGCAAGTTGAGTACGGGCCACATCCCCCTGCTCGGTGATTGAGTCGCCCACGCTCATGATTTTGAAATTGGCTGTTTGTTTTTGCAAATGCATGATTAAAATAACATCGACAGAGAAGTTCCAAAACCGCCATTACCAGCACCGTGATCCATGATATCTCCGAGGTCAGACAAAGTGCTCTGGGTGTTGTTATATATTCGTTTGTAGTGAAGACCGAATTTCATTTTTTGAGTTTGATAACTGAGCTCGGGCCCAACAGCAAAGATCCTAATTGAATTTTTTTGCTCTAAATCCTCAAAGCTATAGCTTTGATAACTTTGATCCATGTTTCCATTATCTGCTCGTTCAGAAAAGTGAGTCTCGAAAACACCACCTATTTTTACACGACTCCAATTATATCCATAGTGAACTGTCACAGATGTAATGGGTTTATAGAGTGTTGAGCTTTCAGAAGAAATGGGAGTATAGGGTGTTGAGTTTTCAGCTGTACTAGATAAAGAGTACGTCAAAGATGAATCAATGTAGGTTGCTCCGATATCACTGAGATATGATATGCCAAACGTTGTCACATCACGATCATTGTTGAAATAAAATGAATCATCCATTGATTTTGCCGTGAATCTAACAAAAGGACTAACCAATGCCTGATTATCTAAAGCTATGCATCCTTGCAATTCATAACTTGAAGGACCCACTATAACCATGCCTTGGGCTCTATCAAATACTTTTAATCGTGCACGAAATACAGGTTCAATCGCAATGCCAAATAATTTTTTATAACCAAAAATACTATTCGAAAAGTCGATACCATGTGATGCCATACTACGTTGAAGATATGCATCAAATGTGTAGGCAAAAACTGTTTTTGATTTTTCAGGCAATACAAAATCCTGACTCGGCATCGCAGCTGTCGATGTATTCGAATATTCTTCATTGGGTTTTTTGATATACATATTAGCGACTTGACGAACACGATCATAGCTAGCACCGGGGCTAGTTATGGACATTGTTAAATGCATCACAATATCTTCATTGGTACGGATACTCGCCGGAAGCGCTCTATGCAAAGCCTCATGAATATGTAAAGATACCAACTGCTCAGCGGTCAGCTTTGTTGCGGCTGGAAAAAACCTCGTGGCCGCATAGGGCTCAGCAAAAGTTCTGGCATAGACAAAGCCACTGTCTTCAGAAATTTCCATGTTTCCACTTTGTTCACCCGTTGGGTGCACATCACGGGCTGCCAAAAATAATTCTGATTTCTCAATCTCTGGAAGCAAACTGCCCAGACCTGAAACCCCCGTTACATTTAGTTTTTTAACGGCTTCAATTGCTTTCAATCGAGAATCAAAGATAGGTCCTGATGTGATCGGTGTGAGGGCTTCCAAATCAGCCCCGTCATCTCCATTACCCACTTTTGTAACTGCGGCTTTTGAACTGAATGAAAATAACTGACTTGCCATCAAAATTACTACACCGCAGCCCACAAGAATCCTTCTATTATTTCTCACTCGTTCCTCCTAGCGTGAGTTTAAAAAGCGCCATTTCTAAGAAATACACTTCTCTTTTTTTGCCCGTCGAATACTTAGCAATTAATTGATCTTGAAAATCTGAAATATCTTTTTTTATTTGTCACAAACGCGCCGGGTCCACAGCAAAACCGATGCCTGACATTTCGCGCTCAGCCACATTCTGAACTTCAAGGGCCTCGATGGCCTTACCCATGATCTGTCGATGATAACTGCGGATGGCCTCTGAAGTGATGCCGTCGGGAGCAAGCACATAATCTTGAACACTTTGAAACTTTCCCTGCTTTTGTATAACAAGCCCTACACGCAACAATAGATTCATCGCGGTTTGTGCTTGGGCCATTGTCACACCCAGGCGTTTTGCAATATATGAGGCGCTCCAAACGAAACCTTCGCAGTCCATCAGATTTAAAATCGCAAAGTGATGCCACTCAGAAACCAAGTGAAAAGTATCTTCATCTAATTTTTTCTGCTCAAGATTGATTTCAGTCTCAACAAATGAAGCCGTATTCATTAAACTGTTTTGTTTGTCTAGATTGGTGAGCTCAAACAATCGCTTTTTTTCAGCGGCATTGAATCCCAAAGATTTTGCGACTTTGGCAGCAACTTTCAAACTCACAGGGCGTTGAGCACGAAGAATTTCTGATAATGCTCCTGAACTCAAGCCCAAAGAGCGCGAATAGGCCCTGAGCGAGTAGCGCGGATTCGTACGAATACGCCGATCAAATTCTTGTTGCAGAAAACTCTGCACGGATTCAGTTTCAAAAATCATATGAAACAATTTAAGCACTGTTAGTTTTCGGTTGGCAAAGTATTTTGGAACAATGTGTTCCAAAATTTGGAGCACTGATCCAAAGTGTGGGACCTCAAATCAGCGCTTTAGCTTTATATGGATTCGCTAGGCACTGTCTGACTCTTTGTAATGGCTATTTCTACCGCCGATTGGCGGCGACGGACAATCATACTTATATTCAAATTTTTATGTGGATGTTTTTGTATTCATTGGTTCGAAATTCTTTAAGACTTTAATTATAGCTTTGGACGCATTCAGGATGGAACTATAAAAACATGTCAGAGTTTTTTGGTTGATTGATATAAATCTACCTAACTACCTACCTACCTACCTACCTACCTACCTA
>JANNCH010000107.1:0-4606 GCA_031386315.1 Pseudobdellovibrionaceae bacterium | reverse complement strand
AAGAAGTGGTCGACGGGATGAAGCAAGAAATGGCCTCAGTCTCGAGCGACCCCAACGCCGTTTTCTTTTATTCATTCGTCCAAGCCCGCGCCCGAACCTAGGGTACGCCGTTACTTTTTGCACTACGACGTGTCACCAGTGACTCAGCGTAGTGCAAAAAGTAACGGCGTACCCCCGCAGAACCAGGAGTTATTTATGTCTAAAGTTGTGATCATGGCCGTGTCTCTTCGTAAAGATTCTTTCAATAAAAAACTCGCAAAAAATGTTGTGCGAATTTTAGAATCTAAACCCGGGCATCAGTACGAGTTGCTATCGTTCAATGATTATCCGATGCCTGTCTATGATGGTGATGTCGAGGCTCAAGGCATTCCTGATGCTGTAAAAAAACTTTCTGACAAAATTCAAAAGGCCGACGCTGTTATTATCAGTACCCCCGAATACAATGGTGGAATGCCGGGGGGATTTAAAAATGCCGTGGACTGGTTGTCTAGAATTTCGCCGGTGTCGCTTGCGGGTAAAAAGTTATTATTAGTGGGAGCTTCGCCCGGAGCGCTAGGCGCTGTTCGTGGACTATGGCATTCGCGTGTTCCGCTCGAAGCTTTAGGCGTGCATGTGTATCCTGAAATGTTTGGATTATCGGCTGCGCACAAAGCCTTTAATTCTGAAGATCAACTGCAAGATGCCGCGACCGAAGAGCGGATACGTATCTTGCTTAATAAATTTATCGATCACGTATAGATATGAAAAAGAAGGCTTTAGCTGCCATTGAAAAGAATGGAGCCCTCTTGGTCTTTCCGATCAAGAATAAGGCCGAGCCCGACTCGATCTGGTCCGTTCTTTACCCACGCAGTAAAATGCGTTGGGAATGGGACGAAAATGGCGATAGTCGGGTGTCTGATCTTTGGATCCTGCGCGAAGAGCTTTCACGCTCGAAAAAGGTGATCTACACAAAATGGTATCAAGGAAGAGCAACTTTTTTTTCACGCGAGGTTTTCGTCAACCTGCTGGCCTATCTACGCAGCGAAAAGCCTTTCTCGAAAGAAGCCCAAAATATCTTAGACGGTTTAGAGATGGATTCTCCGCTGTCGACAAAACAAATAAAAGTCATGGCTGAGCTTCAAGGTAAATGGCTAGAGGCCTCGTACAACCGTGCCATGAAGCAGCTTTGGAATCGCCTGCAAATCGTGGCCTTCGGTGAAGTGGACGATTCAAGCTTTCCCTCACTGGCCGTGGGCGCCACAAAAATACTTTTTGAAGACCTGTGGCTTGAGGCCCAAAAGGTGGATCCTCGCGTGGCCGAGAAGTTTTTAGCTCGCAAGCTGGGCGCAGATAACAAGTTCTGGCTCTTTGCCCAAAACACGAAGGTACCTGCTTCCCTTTCCTTCACCCGTTGCGGCAATGCCGCACTGAGTGAAGGAAAGGGAAGCAGGTACCTTTTGTTGCAAATGGGCTGCGAACTCCCTATTTTAGACGAATTCTAAGAGGGGTCTTATGAAAAATCACGTTCCAGTCAGCGAGCAACCACAGTTCTTGGGTCATCCGGCCGGTCTATTTGTTTTGTTCTTTACCGAAATGTGGGAACGCTTTTCTTATTACGGCATGCGCGGCTTATTGAAGCTCTATATGGTGAATTACCTATTTGTGACTTCACGCCAAGTTTTACAAGGTGGCGATGCACGCATCGAAGGCAATCCAATGAATGTTTTGGGTTGGGATATGATCCGTAATTGGATTGATTCCGATCCGACGACTCCGATTGGGGCCCATGCCTCTGTGATTTATGGTTGGTATACGGGTTTGGTTTATTTGACTCCGCTTTTGGGTGGATACATCGCCGATCGTTATTGGGGACAGCGTCGCACAGTTTTTGTCGGCGGAATTTTAATGGCCATTGGTCACTTTGTTATGGCCTCAGAAAATATGTTTTTCTTAGCGCTCTTGCTTTTGATCATTGGTAACGGAGCCTTCAAACCAAATATTTCTACGCAAGTGGGAGATCTTTACGAGCCGGGTGATTCTCGTCGTGATGGTGCCTTTACGATTTTTTACATGGGCATTAATTTGGGTGCTTTCATTTGTAATTTAGTTTGCGGCACACTAGCTGCGACTTTGGGTTGGCACTATGGTTTCGGTGCCGCTGGTATCGGTATGTTGATTGGCTTAGTTGTTTATACGTTTGGACAAAAATATCTTGCGCCTGAAAAAATCGGTAAGGCTGCGGACGCACGTGCGAAGTTGACTTCTGCAGGTGTAGAGAAAGCGAAACGTGAACCCCTCAATCCTATCGAGAAAAAACAAGTTTTGGCGTTGATTGGTTTGTGTTTGTTGAATGTGGTTTTCTGGGCGGTGTATGAGCAGCAGGGTAATACCATGCAGACTTGGGCCGATACGCAAACGGTTTGGCCCGTGATTTTTGGATTTCAAATTCCAGCGACATGGTTTCAATCTTTCAATCCATTGTTTATCTTTTTGTTTGCTCCGCTTTTGGATATTTTCTGGATACGTCAGGCTAAGAAAAACAAAGAACCTTCCAGTGTTTCGAAAATGGCGATCGGCAGTATTATTCTGGGTCTATCGTTTATCGTTATGGTGGTCGGCGTGGCCTATATGGGGCCTGAAAAGGGCAGCTGGTTCTGGCCGGTGTTCTGTACTTTGTTACTAACAATTGGTGAGCTTTATTTGTCGCCGATTGGTTTGTCTTTAGTTACGAAGGTATCACCTGTTCGCATCGTATCACTCATGATGGGTATGTGGTTGATGTCTAGCTTCTTCGGAAACATTTTGTCTGGCTACATCGGCTTGTTGTACGAGAAGCAGATTTTGACTCCATCGGGATTCTTCTGGTTCTTGACAGTTCTTGGAGTCAGCACAGGACTTGCGATCTGGGCATTTTCAAAACCGCTAAAAAAAGCCATGGGCGCACACAAATAGATGAAGAATTCTTCATCGCCGAATCAGTGCAGTCATGATCGCCAAGGAGTCACCTTAGACTCTTTGAGCGAACGACTGCGCCAAGCGGGGATGAAGCTCACAAATCAGCGCAAAGATTTGTTGGATATTCTGCTGCATAGTTCAGAACCCATTTCGGCCGATGAGATTTTTAAGAAAAATAAAAAAACTGAAGCCTTGGATTTAGTGACGATCTATCGTTGCTTGAAGCGTTTTGAAGAATTGAATTTAGTCACTCGTTTAGAGTTTGGTGATGGGATCAGTCGTTTTGAACTCACCACTGAAACCGGTCATCACCATCACCATGTCATTTGTCGTGAATGCAGTCGGGTAGAACCGCTGCACATTTGTGATTTAGATGTGCATTTAAAGATGGTCGAAAAAATGGGCTATGCGAAGTTATCGCACCGGCTCGAGTTCTTTGGGATTTGCTCGAGCTGCCAGTAGGCCGAAAAATCTATCCAACCTTGCCATCAAGAATTAAGCGCTCCAGTCGAGCGACTCTTTCTTCAACAGGTTCATTTTGCGATGCTCGTTTTAATAAAGAGTTCGCAAGTGTCGTGTAGGGAAGTGCCTGGCGGTCCGCTTCAGCTTTTAACCAAGTCAATACATCTTCATCAAGTCTAATGGATACATTGATTTTAGTTTCACCTAAAGTTTGGGCTGAAACCTTTTGTGGTTTTTTGGTGAGTTTTGCGGCCTTCATAGCGTCTTTTATATTTTTGTGTGTACTCATATTATTTCACCTCATGCTTTTCTGCTTTTCGCGCAGAGATTATTCTATAAACACCATCAATAAATTCTGTATAAACAACGATGACAAATCCGTGGGTAGGGATTTTACCCTTTGCTAAATAACGATCTTCATCAAGAGTTGAGTTTTCATCGTCATATTCTATGCTGAAGTCCGACTTGAAAAGTTCGCGGGCCTCTTCGAAGCTAAGTCCGTGCTTTTCTTGGTTTTGAAGATTCTTTTCGTCGTCCCAGTCGAAAGCCATTTCCATAGACTAATAATACCACAATGTATCACAATGTCATGCATTATTTTAGTTTTCTCGTTTTGACATGCTCAGGTCTGTTATATTGATTTTAAAGGCTATTTACTCTGAGTGCAGCCGCCAACAAGCTTGCCGAAGCCTACATCCCACGTGCTTTTGAATTTTGAAAGTTCGCCGGTCTCAGAGTTTTCGATGGCGCCACGTTGAACATCTAAAATGACTTTGCTGCTAGAATTAATCAGCTGTAAGCGGTTCAGTCTGCCGTCTTCACCGCGTTTGCCATCGCTTGCTAAGATGATTTTATTGAAGATCAAAGTTTCGACTTTTGGGTCTGAAGTGTGGGGGTCCACAACTGTTAGACGTTGAAGTTTTTCGTTGTATGAAACAGTTTCGCCGTGCTCATAAGTGCAATGCACATTCACCGCAAAGGCAAATTGTGAGCATATTAGGGTCGCCAGGAATGAGCTTGCTAAGAATGACTTTTTCATAAAAACTTCCTCTGTGGGGCCTCGTTTTGAGGCTGTAAAGTCTTTAGACAGGGGCCTAAAAGGGGCCACTGCAAAGACCTTGAAATCCAATGAAATAGCATTGAATTTCATACTTTAGAGTAAAGCAAAGGCTGTACCGCAGAGGGGCTAGCGAGTGGATTTGAGGATGGT
>JANNCH010000081.1:0-3729 GCA_031386315.1 Pseudobdellovibrionaceae bacterium | reverse complement strand
TGCATTTTATCTGCAAGATAAACACTTCCAGAGTCTGGCTTTTCTTGACCCAGCAACATACGAATCAATGTCGATTTGCCCGAGCCATTGTCACCCAGCAAAGCAAGGCGTGTTTTTGGCGTAACAGTATAAGTAAAATTTTTAAAAAGATTTCTATCATTGTAGGTCTTGCTGAGGTCTTTGACTTCCATTAACTTCTGCGGCGTGCGCTCGGTTTCTTTGAAGTTCAAATTCACCTGACGGTTCATATTTTTTGCAGATAGCTCTGATACATCGTCTTTCAAATCAAACGCCGCACCAATGCGGGCCTTTTGTTTTGTCTGGCGGGCCTTAGCTCCCCGGCGCAACCATTCGGTTTCGCGACGAAGAGTATTCTTTAAAACCTTCTCACGCTGCTCAAGACCACTGAGAAGCTGCTCTTTAGCTTCGACATACATCAAGTAATCACCACGAACAGAAAGTAAATAATTCGGATTGCGCGGGTCTAGATCAAAAATTTTATTGCACACGCGCTGTAGAAACAAACGATCATGGGTCACCATCAGCACAGCGAACTGGGCCTGTGATAAAAATTCTTCCAGCCACAAAATACTGCTGACATCCAAGTGATTGGTTGGCTCATCCAAAATAAGAATTTCAGGCTCAAGAATCAGTTCACGGGCTAAAGCCACACGCTTCTTCCAACCACCTGACAGATCTTCAACTAAAAAGTCTTCACCAAAATTTGTGAGATCCATTTTAGCCAACAACTCATAGCCAAGTCCCAAGGACTCATCACGATCTGCACAGTGACTAAGAAGCGCATCTAAAATAGTTTGTTTTGCTGGAAAAGTCGGAGTCTGCTCTAAAAAACCAAAACGTAAACCCTTTTTACGAGTCACATCGCCCGCATCAGGTGACATTGTACCCGCTAAAATTTTTAGCAAAGTTGATTTACCGGCACCGTTGGGTCCGACCAAGCCAATTTTTTCGCCGTCTTCAATTCCAAGTCCGACATCTTTGAAAAGCATTTTGCCCGCGAACGACTTCGATAATTTGTGAGTATTAAGCAGTAATGCCATTTTTTGTATGAACCTCTTTCAACATCTGTAAAAAAATATCGCGCTCGACGTATTTACCGCCAAAGGCTTCGGTGATCGGAGTCACCATCTGGATATCCATCCACAAGTGATTCATTTTTTTCAGAATGTTCACAAGATGCCATAAAGCCAGCTTCGAAGCATTGCTTTTCTTATAAAACATGCTCTCAGCGCTGAAGAGCCCCTCAACGAGAACTCCATAGATGCCGCCAATTAAAATATTATTCTCAAAAACCTCGACCGACATAGCAAAGCCCGCCTCATGAAAATCCACATAGGCCTTTTTCATGGCAGGCATAATCCAGGTACCCAACTGTCCTGGGCGCGGCTGTTTGGCGCATTCTTCAATCACCTGACGAAAATCTTTGTTCACAGAAAATTGCAATTGGGGATTTTGACGATAGAATTTCTGCAAACTGCGGGGCAATTTGAAGTCTGCGAAATCCAAAACCCCACGACGCTCGGGTGAAAACCACAAAAGCGGATAGCCATCCTGCGGCCATGGAAAGATCCCCGAGCGATAGGCCGTATACAAGGTATCCACATCCAACTGACCACCTACGGCAATAATGCCTTCGGCCAAAGTTTGCCGGGGGTCTGGGAATTCAATAGAGGATCTTCGCGGTTTCATGCGCTTCATCTCTCTCACTCTCGACACAAATCACAGCGACCACAGGGCGCAATGTGTTCATGTCCGAAATATCGGTATATCGTATTCAGTCGACAAGGACGCGATTCTTCAGTAACTGCTAATCCCGCCCATTGCACCATCTGTAAAAGTTTTTGATTCTGAACCTTTAAAACCTCGGCGGGCTTTTCAGCTGCAAACATTTCTTCGGTGGGCTCTGTCACACATATATACGGAAACGGAGTTTCAGATTTTTGTAAACAACCCCAACGCTCTAAGATACTGACTGAAGCTTCGGGACGAAAATCTCTGCGATTTTTAAAATTCATTTGCTCACGCAAAAAATCGAAACCTTCTTGATCCACTTGCATGCGCTTTTCTTCGATCAGCTGATATATTTTACGAATGAACTCAGGATCAGGATGGGACCACTTTAAGAACTCCATCTGAATACTGACATCGTCCTGGTCATACAGCATGTGACAGAAGGACTCTTCACCGTCTCGGCCCGCACGTCCGGCCTCTTGAAAATAGGATTCAATGGAATTTGAAATTTCGACATGGGCCAATACTCGTACATTAGATTTATCAATACCCAAGCCAAATGCCGGGGTCGCAATCATCAGCGGTGCCTCAGCTTCAATAAAAATCTTTTGATTGCGCTTGCGATCCTGCGGAGGCAAGTCCCCATGGTAAACCAAATGTTCGATGCCCAAACGTCGCAGCTCAGAAGATACTTTTTTAAGAGTCTGAATCAAAGAGCAATAAACAATCATGGTCCCCGGTGTTTGATAGCGAAACGCAACCAAGGCACGGATTTTTTCATCGAGACCATAAACATCGTGAACGTTTAAAGATAAATTCGGGCGCTCTAAGCCACCTGAAATAATTGGCGAATCGGGCATGTTTAATTTTTTTAAAATATCTTGCTGCACTTCAGGTGTTGCCGTCGCAGTCAACGCCAGCGTCGGGGGATTGCCCAGCAAGGACCGAAATTCACCCAAACGCGAATAGTCTGGGCGAAAATTATGTCCCCACTGAGAAATACAATGGGCCTCATCCACGGCCAAAAGCTGAATACTGCGCCCCTGAATAGCATCTAAAAATTCAGCTTTGCGAAAACGCTCGGGGGTCACAAAGAACAATTGAAATTTGCCGGCTTTGAGTTGCTTCTGCCTTGTCTCGCGCTCGTCGCGAGTCAAGGTAGAGCTTAAAAAATTTGCCGAAACCCCCAGGCCTTCGGCTTTCAACACTTGATCTTGCATCAATGCAATCAACGGACTAATAACTAAAACTAGCCCCTCGCGCACCTTGGCTGGGAACTGAAAACAAAGACTTTTACCCATACCCGTCGGCATAAGTACTAAGGCACTTTCGCCCTTCCAGATATGCTCAATAACTTCTTGTTGAACTCCACGAAATTGTGCATGAGAAAAATTTTTCCGTAGAAGCTCTTGCAGAGTTGAAGTCATACACTTTTATAGTTTTAAAACGATGGGGGCACAACGGATAATTTCAAAGAATATCATCCCTAAAGCCACAACCCAAATCTGCCGCCGATGTCCCAAAGTTCTCTAAGTCGAGACCCGTGATTTAACAGTGACAATTTAGGTACTTCAGCAGGAGCTAGACACTCAATTTGCCCCAAAAAGCAATTGGATTGATTCTAAGCAGGTATGGCTTCTGCATTAGCATGCGTTGGGAAACGATGATTCTTTACGAAGGATATTGATGTGAGAGCACAAAAAGTGACGTTCATACTTACAATGGCATTGGTTGTTTCAATACAATCACAATCCTTTGCAGCCCCTATGCTATGTGAAAGTTTCTTTGATATGCGCCAACCCAGCGCTCAAGAAACTAAAGAAGCGCTAAAAGCCGTCGAGTTCTTAAACGCTAAACAGATGAAATTGGCAAAAATGTCTGTGGATTTAGTTAATGGTCAATACTCAGAGTTGGCAAAACAGCAGGTTAGCGAAATCTCATTTTTTATCGAGCACGGTATGGTTAGTAAAGTGTTGG
>JANNCH010000071.1:0-1958 GCA_031386315.1 Pseudobdellovibrionaceae bacterium | reverse complement strand
TGGTGTTTCCAAAAAATTTTGTAAAAATTTAAAACAAAGTTTAGCCTATGGATTTCGAGATATTTTTAATAGTGTTTTGGGAAAAAAGCCTTCGTTAGAATTACGAAATGATGAATTTTGGGCAATAAAGGGCATAAGTTTTGAAGTAAAAAGAGGAGAATGTCTAGGATTAATTGGACATAACGGAGCTGGGAAAAGCACTTTGTTGAAAATGTTGAATGGTTTGATTCGTCCTGATGAGGGCAGTATAGAAATGCACGGTAAAGTAGGAGCCTTAATCGAGTTAGGTGCTGGATTCAACTCTCTTTTAACAGGTCGTGAAAATATATATAATAATGGGGCGGTTTTAGGTTTTTCCAAACAAGAAATAGGAGAAAAACTTAATGAAATTATAGCTTTTTCAGAGTTGGAAGAATTTATTGATATGCCGGTACAAAATTATAGTTCAGGTATGAAAGTTCGACTAGGATTTGCAATTGCTGCTCAAATGGAGCCGGATATACTTTTAATAGATGAAGTTTTGGCTGTTGGTGATATGGGATTTGTTCTTAAATGTTTTAACCAAATGGATAAATTGTTGCAGAATACAGCACTTATTTTAGTTTCACATGGAATGCCTCAAATTTCAAGAATGTGTACACATGTTATTTTAATGGATCATGGAAAAGTATTATGCAATACAGATGATGTGTCTTATGGAATCACAGAGTATTACAAAAGGTTTAAAATGGAAATAGGCGATTTTAATGGTTCTGGAAAGGTAGAACTTATAGACATACGTTTGATTTCAAATGATTCTATATACAATAAAGGAGATGATATCTTAATTAATTACGGGGATCCTTTGAAAATTGAAATAGAAATACTATGTAAAGAGTTTGTTTATTCCCCATATATCCAGTTAGTTTTTTTTGATAAGGAACAACGTAGTTTTGCTGCAGTTTCTAATTGTTCCGAGTATATTAAATTTGAAAAAGTAATAGGAAGAATTATGTTTTCTACTCAAATTGATAATATTCCATTTTCCCAAGGAAAATATTCTATTACTATTATGTTTTTAGAAGAAAAAGACAATGTAAGAAATACATTATTTAGATATCAATCGGCTATTTATTTTACTGTAAATAATAAAATTCATGGATGGACTCCAATTCAATTTAATCCTGAATGGACTTTAAATGTCGAAAATTAGATATGAAGATTTATGTTGTCATAGTAACCTATAACCCTAAAAAATGGATTGATAAGTGTTTTTCTAGTCTAAAGGGAAGTAGTATTCCTTTAAAAGCAATTGTAATTGATAATGGTTCTACAGATGGTTCACAAGATATTATAAAAGAAAAATACCCTGAAATTGATTTTATAGAGTCTCATGAGAATTTGGGGTTTGGCAAAGCAAATAATATAGGCATAAAGAAAGCTTATGATGCTGGTGCAGATTATGTTTTTTTGATGAATCAGGATGTTTGGATAGAAAGAGATACACTTCAAAAATTAATGGAATCAGCAATACAAAATCCTGATTATGGTATTATTAGTCCCATGCATTTAAATGGAAAAGGAGATGCATTAGATTATAATTTTTCTTATTATGCATCTGTTTTTTATTGTGAAAATATATTTTCGGATTTTTTTTTAAATAGATATTATAATAAAATTTACGGTTTGAAATTTATCAATGCAGCAGCTTGGTTAATTTCTAGAAAATGCATTGAAACTGTTGGTGGTTTTAGCCCTTCTTTTTTTCATTATGGAGAGGATGATAATTATTGTCAAAGAGTTTTATTTCATGGATTAAAAGTAGGGATATTGCCGACTTCTATAATTTATCATGATAGGGAAAACAGAACTGAAAACACCTATTTGTCGGATTATAAAATGGTGCATCAAAGAAAATTAATTTCAGAATTTTCAAGTCTTGAAGTATCTAAAAATGTGGTTTTTGAAAAAAAAAAATT
>JANNCH010000057.1:0-2725 GCA_031386315.1 Pseudobdellovibrionaceae bacterium | reverse complement strand
GTGCGCTGTTCGGCTTGGCAAGTTGGAAATTCGAGGCACTCGCCCTCTGCGCCCATTTAGAATATCTCTACAAACATTGCTGGAAATCCCAATTCACCGTCGCCTTCCCTCGAATGCGGCCCTATGCCGGAAATTACGAATACCAGCCAGATCCTGACCTTTATCTGCCGGACAAGGCTTTCGTCAGACTGATTACAATCTTCCGCCTGCTGTTTCCCCAAGTCGGCATCGTCGTTTCCACCCGGGAATCTGCACCGCTACGAGATGCCATCGCCACACTCGGCGTGACCCACATGTCCGCCGGAGCGAAGACCGAGCCCGGCGGCTACACCGGCGCTGGCAGCAATGACTTACACCTCACCATCAGAGGTCGTCGAATCGAGCTGGGCGAAAAATCAGGTAACGAGAAAGCGACCGAACAATTTCAGATTACCGACCATCGCAGCCCAGCAGAAGTGGCTAAAATGCTACTTGACCGAAATTTAGATCCTGTGTGGAAAGATTGGGACGAGTCACTGCTCATGTCACACTGACCAATCCTTTAAATTTACCGGAACTACCCGAGACGCGGCGGTGGTTTTGCTTCCAAGAAACGGCCATCCCTGAGCCTACACCTTCTTGGGCGAAAGCAAAAAATTGGTAAAATCTGAAGTCGGTGTAGAATACTTCGTTTGATTACCTATTTGCTATTTTCGCACTCCCGTTTCAAGCTCACAAGGGTAAAAAAACGCATAAATTTCAAGTCCATGGGTTTTCACCACCGTCCACACGAACAAATTTAAACTTGCACGCGATCTGAAAACCAACAACGGTCACGACCTCATGAAGGTTAGTAGCACCGTCACTTCCAACAATTTGGGTTCCCCGACTCAAACGAAAAACTCCCCAACCCTTGTCTGTGGAATGCTTGGGCTCATCATCGCCGGCGCCATTGGCGGAATTATTTTCTACACACTACGGCTTTCCGAAGAATCAGCACGAAGTTCCGAATCGACGAAATTTGTCGCTGGCATGGCGACCACCGTTCAAAAAACTGTCAAAAATCTTCAATTCATCAATGAAGCAACGACCTCTAAACAAAGTATTACTGTCCCCCAAGCGGAATTAAAAGAAGGCATCCAAGATTTCACTCTCAATCTAAAAGCCCTTGAAACCGGTGCTACCATCAAGAATTTGGCAGGAAAACCGAGGGAATATCTTGCGAGGGAAAATGACGGTGAACGCGGACTGATTCTCAACATCAAAAAGAACTGGGCCCCTTTGGCGGAGGCAATACTTCCCCTCACCAATGTAAACATTAAACCCGATGCCGTCCCCCAAACCCTACAGGCGGCCACCACCAAATCGGGTGAATTAACCACACAAATCGGCGCATTACTTGACCAGATCCAAGACACAGATTCCAAATCATTGGCCATGGGTCATTTAATCCGGAACGTTCTAACCGGACTAGCATGCATTGCACTTCTTGCCATACCCGCCTATCTCTTATATCTTGCAAAGACACGGGAAAAACTGCGAGCTAACCGCATACTCACAGAGTTAAACACGACAGCAGGAAAGGTTGCCCTGCTAGAACGGGCGAAGTCCGAGACAGATCGGATCATGGAGACGGTCCAAGAAGGTTTGTTCTTGATTGATGATAAGGGCATCATTGGCGAATATTACTCGAACGCCTTACCCAGGATTTTCAGACAAGAAGAGTTAGCTGGACTGAATTTGTATGGAATCCTTCAGCGGCACCTTTCGCAGAAAATGTATAATACTGCAAAGGACTTCTTTACTATGCTTTTCGACGCTAACAGAAAAGAGAAGACCATCCTTAAAGTTAATCCATTAACCGATGTCGAAATTAACTTCCAAGACCCCAATGGTGGGTTCATCAGCCGCTACCTTGAGTTCTCGTTCCGTAGAGTCATGGTCGGAGAAAAAGTGGACCGCATTTTCGTCGCTGTGCGAGATGTGACAAATCAGATCCTACTCGAAAAGCGCCTTCGTGAGTCCGAGAAAAATAAGGATAGAGAATTGGAAATACTCCTCAGCATCATCCATGTCCCAAGTGAAGACCTCTCAGGGTTCATAAGCCTCGTCCATGAGGAATTGGATTCAGTAAATTCTGCAATGCGAGCAGAAGACTTTGCCAACGCAGGTGGCAGACAAGACGCTCTCCGGAAACAACTTCAGCAAGCTTTTCAAAGCATCCACAACATTAATGGAAATGCGGCACTACTCCGACTCGTCTATTTCCAGAAGGCAGCCCATACCTTTGAGGAGCAGATCAAAAACCTCCAAGAACGAGCGGTGCTTAGTGGGGACGATTTCCTTTCCCTCGTGGTAGCTCAAGCAGCACTTAGAGATGACCTCTCCAATCTTATCGATCTTCGCAATAAGTTGAAAGAGATGGGGATGGGTAACATGAGTTCAAACAAAGTTAGTGTTGCCCAAGAAAGTCCCGCGACCTTACTTGCAGATCAGCTCCGACAACTCGTTCACACAACCGCATCCGATCTCAACAAGGTTGCACGCTTGGAAGTCGATGAATTTGCACTGCATTCCTACTCGCAGGGTCGGAATGAACTTGTGCGAGACGTTCTAGTTCAACTGGTGAGAAACTCGATTGCACACGGAGTTGAAATACCCGAAATCCGCGAAAAGAACGGCAAACAAAGTGGTGCACTTTTATCCATCCGCGCTCTCCCATCACCAGCGCCAGGTGTGGTCGGTC
>JANNCH010000031.1:0-2093 GCA_031386315.1 Pseudobdellovibrionaceae bacterium | reverse complement strand
GATTTTTGCCTTAGCGGGATACTGGCTCTACAAAAAGAAAAAGAAGCAGAGCTAAGGGCCAAACATGTTATTTGAAGACGCTTCTGCCCAGTGTCCACATTGCAACGAGAGCATTAGCATTCCGATTGATCCCGGCGGCGGTGAAGACCAAGAAATTTACATCGACTGCGAAGTTTGCTGCCGTTCCATTTTGGTGCGCGCCAAGTGGGACGATGACTCTCAGGAGTACTCAATACATTTGGATCAGGGCTAAGCCATCGACTTTTGAGTGCAATGCCAAGAAATACTTCATTAAAAAATTCGCTAATTTGGGTTTGAGACTAATTGGCGCAGACTTTCCGCCATGGCGACTACGATTGAATCATTTGTATTCAGTTTATAGATTCAATAGTCTCTGCAACAGCACTCTGCCCCCATGGCAATACCAGTGCTCCCATTTTCCCATTTGAGGCTCTTGCGGGGACCATGCCCTTGCGATCTCATAAGATTAAACATGTTTGTTAGTTAGCTACTACAAATACCTGGATCTATTGCTTTAAGCGCAACCGAAAATTCTTTTTGTTTGCGCTTAAAGCAAAGTTTCTATAGTAGGTCCTGATGCTTCCGAACTCTTATTTTCCAAATTTCAGTATTGCGGTTACTTTGGTTTTCGGCTTGGGACTAAGTTCACGTGATTCATTGGCTGATGATGTAAATTTTCACCACGCAGGTTACTCGTTTTCGGAGGAATTTTTGAACGGTAGCGGCATAAGCACAGAGCAAGTCTTCTCTATGATTGACCTAAGTAAAAAAGCATATTCAGATTTGCCCGCCGAAACCCGAACAACTTCCGCTGTTTTTTCTTTATCCCATTTGAAAAAGTTAGACCTTAGTTTGCCACGATTAAATGAACTGAGTGCTAAGATTGAAAGTTCTTATTTAGAATATTCTGATATTGACTATGAAAGATCCGAACCTGAATATATCGAATCACGCAAAGTCTTGCTGAGTTATTTACAACAGTTTGCCTCTCGATTTGTTTTAGACCAAATTCTCTCCGAGCACTTTGAGAAGAATCCCAAAAGTGATGTGATATTATATAATTTTGCCAACAAAAATGTCGCCTTAGGTGACCTTAATCTACCCAACTCCGAATCAAATATTACCTTTACTTTTTGGGAAGTCGACTCGAGCGTAAGCGTGCATATCGGCCGTAAGCCGTTTTATTTCTCAATGTTTGATCTCGTCTATGCACTTAGTGGCGTTTCACTGGGAGAGGAATGGCATAAAGGCTATCCAAAACGTGGACTGCCAGGGGACATATCTTCAGATCGCGCGAGGCTTGAGAAGATACGGCAAAGAGTCTTGCCTTATATTTTTCCAGATCGACTGAAGGCCCTAGTATCTAACCAGAATGAAGATGCCTTGGGAATTGTCCATGCACTTTATAAACGATATCAATCGTACCAGGGAGCCGGAGATTTATTTTTTGATGTCACACGCTTTGACAGCGCACTCGATCTACTTGCCAGCGTAAAATCGGGGTACACTGATAGCCTATCTTCGACAATGGTACTCTTGCATTGGCTTTTGGAACTCAAAAAATTTCGTAGCAGTCACCCCTCTCTCGACGCGCAAAGCGCTACAGGAGAGCCTAATCAGTTTTTACTCTGGCCTTTTAGTCTAAATAACAGCGAATTCATGAGACGAGAATTTCGAAGTCCCATCGATGGGGAGCCACTTATTGCTACCTGGAATCCTCAAAGAAGCTCTGTCGAGTTTTACAAATCTGAAGATGTGAAGCCTCGCTTCAGAATAAGCTTATCCATTCTTGAGGGCTTAGGGGTGTTTTCTGATCAGCATTTGCGCTGTGAACAATTGTTAAATATCAAACGCATTCATTTAGACAAACGACTGTGATGTGATTTTCAAAATTCTAATATACACAATTCGCACAAATACAAAGGAGTCGATGCTTTTTGGAGTTGCACAATTCCCTAAAATTCGAATTCGAAATCGTTCTTTAGACTTCGGACCCTCGAATGCAGAATCCCCTCGGGGCTACCTGGTCCCGAGGGGATTCTCTTTTTGGTTGGGCTAGGTGCCAATACAAC
>JANNCH010000019.1:0-5916 GCA_031386315.1 Pseudobdellovibrionaceae bacterium | reverse complement strand
TTAATTATTCTTTTAGATTTTGAAAAATAGCTGGATCTGTTTCAGGACGAAATTTAATCCGCAAATCTTTAACTGTTTGTGCGCGGGTCGTTTGATTAGCAGCTTGCAGTTGCTGCAAGGCTGTCGGGATATCACAAACTGGTAAGTTGCATTGAGCAAAAGCTGGCGCTGCGAAAGTCAGGATCAAAGACAAACATAGAATTTTTATCGCATTTTTATTCAAAGTCATTGCTACTTCCATTTGAGATTTAAACTATTTGCCTTATATCTGATGAAATATATAGGAAAAAGTGTAGAGATCCCGAAAGCTTCTAATAAGCGTCGGCCAGACGGTAAAAAACTTAAGCCGACAAAACCTAATACAAAAATTGACAGCACAAGCAATCCCAAGTTAAACTCATAACTTAGAGCTATAAAACCGACTCCCATCAAAATAAACCACCAAGCCCACATGACTCGCGAAATACGTCGAGCCATCAATGCCGCCAGGGTAAAATTTTTACAGGCTAAATGCATAAAAAGCATTCTTATCCACTGAACATTTCCCAGTAGTAATCGACGACGACGGCCAGCTTCGCTTTGACCAGATGATGCAAACAAATCAATAGAGACAATTTCGTCAGTATAAACAATGCGTTTATTTGGAAAAAGCCCACGCATTGTTAACGGCACAACAACATCGTCATTTAACCAGTCTGTACCATCAAGCAGCAAGAAAACTTTCTGAAGCTCTGCACGGCGATAAAAAATGCTCGCTCCGTGCAAACTAATAGGTCCACCACTTGCATTTTCAATATCTTTAAAAGATTTTTCTAGGGCCCAGATACGACGCTGAATCCACCCGCTTTTTAATTCTCGGTAGGTTGGATTAATCGACATGACATCCTCTTGCTTCATTAACTTTTCTAGCACAGACCACATGTTTGAATTTGAGTCCCAAACTACTCCGGCATCTACAAAGGCGACCCAGTCTGCTTGTGAAACCTCAACAAGCTTTTTGAGTGCTTGCCATTTTCCAGGTTGTACAACGACAATTGTATTCGTAGCCTTTTCACTGGCTTTGATGGCCTCCGCCCCTTGCCATGCACTTAAAGCAACTGTGCTCTTCTCATTTTTAAAAAAATATGGTTTTGCTTTTTTCAGATTATCAATGAAGGCCAGAGTCGCCGGCAGGCTTAAAGTCTCATTGTGGGCAGGAATTAAAAAATCAATCGATATACTAGAGGGCGAAATATTTGTTTCTTCAGTATCGGCCTTTCGTGAATACATGAGTTTTGCCAACAAAGGCCCTAACCATGTTCCGATAGAGGCTAGCACCAAACCTAGAATGAATAATGAAGCGGCCACTTGCATAATGCCTCGTTTTTAATGATGGCTCTAGTCTTGACGACGAAACCATCTCTGCATATCTTCGATCATGCTTTAGAATTATTCAAGGAGTTCCATGCAATTTCCCGCCTTGCGATCCCATTGGCCACTGACTATCTTAATGGGGGCGTCTTCACTCTTAAACCTTTTTTTACCACTCATCTTGGTGCGGATTTTACCAGTGGAACAAGTGGGCCTTTACAAAATATTCTTTTTATACGCGGCCACTGCACCGTGGCTGCTGCTTTCCTCTGGATTCGGCAATGGTATCTATTTTTGGATCGGCCAAAATACAACACGTAAACAGTCACTATCAGCAACTTGGAGTTACCAACTTATTTGGAGCACCTGTGTCTTGCTCATAACAGGATTGCTTGCACCGTTTATTGCTAATTTAAAATTTTTCGCAATCGACAATTCGACTTTTTTTATGCTGGGTCTTTCTATTGCGGCGACAATATCTGCTAGTTTTTTTGAAGAATATAAAATTGCATCTGGCGATATTCATAAAGCTGCTAAGTACAGTGCCTTTTGGGAGGCCCTTAAAACAATTGGCCTTGCTTCCGCCGCTTTATATTTTCGCAGCTTCGATTCAATAATTGCCGCCTATACTTTGATTATTTGTTGTAAATTTGTGATTTCAAATTTTTTAGTCTTAAAAAACAAGTTTGCGGCATTTTCGTTGAAAAACAATACCCAGGCCAAGGCCGTACTAAAGTATGCACTCCCCTCATCCGGCGCAGCCGCACTCGCAGTAGTGCTTGGATACTGTGATCAATTTATTTTAGGTTATTACTTAAGTGCCTCTGCATTTGCGATATACTCTCTCGGCTGTCTATCAATTCCACCTCTTTTGATTTTCGAACAGTCCGTCAATAAGGTCATGCTGCCTGCTCTAACAGAGTCTTTCGCGCGTAACTCACGGGATGCCTGGAAGGTTGTGCGCACAGCAATGATAGATCTAGGCATGTGGCTAATCCCTGCGGCCCTAGGGCTTTTCTTTTTTGCAGGCCCGATCACCCGTATGCTATTCACTGATAAATATCCTGAAACCGAATCTTTTTTGAGAATTTATTGTTTTTACTATTTGGCTTTCGTAGTCCCCTACGATGCCTGGGCACGGGCACAAGGCTCGTCCCAGTGGATTTTTAGAACAACGGCCATGTTTGCAGTTTTATCTTTGCTGGGAACTCTGCTAGGAGTTCATCTTGCTGGTGCCTATGGTGCTTTGATTTTGTTTTTAGCCTCTCAGTTTTCAATACGTATTTATTCTTTATTTCAAATGCGAAAAAAACTGCAATGGTCATTACGCCAATTGATTCCCTTCGTCGTATTATCTCGCAGCGTTTTCTTTAGCTTTTTATTGGGCGCAATTACAAGCTATGGAATATCTTTTTTTTCAAACGAAAAATTAGGGCTTGTCATAATGGGACTTACCTTTTGGCTTTGTTATGTTTTAATATGTGTGCCGTGGGCCTTGCGGCATGAACGACTAGAAGCACAGTCTAAAAATGTATTGTTACTGACGCAGTATTTGAATATTGGCGGTCTGGAAAGAATGATTTTAAACCTTTCACACGAGCTCAAAATCCATGGTCAATGGAACCCTTCCGTTTTTGTCTACGATGAAATAACTGGATCAGAAACATTGGATGCGGTTTTCAAAGAAATTCAAATCACAAGAGTCTCTAAGGGACGCGGCTTCGCATGGAAATTACCTTTTCAAATTGCACGCCACTGCCGTCAACAATATATCCATCAAATACACGCACATGATCTTGGTGCGCTTATCTATGCTGTACTGGCTAAATGGGCCAGCTTTGGAAAGCTTCGTATCATTTATACACAGCATAGTTTTGTGCACTTAAAAAAAGGTTTTAAATATTCTGTCTACGAAAATTTTTTTTCTAAACGAGCTGATGTGCTTACAGTCGTATCGGCCTCTTTAAAAGAAGGCTATGTGCAGAAAGGCTTTAAACCTACAAAAGTACTTTTAATTGAAAATGGTATCCCTTTTCCACGGCCACTACAAAACACTGAGCAAAAAAAGCAGCTGAAGAATGAGCTTTTAAGATCATACGTTCAAGCGGCAGATCAAAAATTTTGGGTTTTATACCTAGCACGCCTGCACCCCGGAAAAGGCCAAACAGAGGCCCTGGATATATGGGAAAAACTCTTGCCTAAATTGCGTGAAAAATGCTTGCTTGTTATAGTCGGCGCAGAAACATTTCCAGATTACAAAAATCTTCTCATCGATAAAATTGCTCAAGCCTCAAATAAACAAAGTATTGTCTTAGCTGGAAGTACCCTGCAGCCCGAAAAATGGCTGCAAGCCAGTGATCTACTATTATCTGCATCGACTGAAGAGGGATTACCCTTAAGTCCATTAGAGGCCCTCAGTATCTCGATTCCCGTATTTTTATCAGATATACCCGGACACAGAATTTTTTCAAAATATGCAGAGTACTTTTCGCTAAACGACTCTGCAGCTGCTGCAAATAAACTATCAGAACTTATTCAAAAAGGTCTCAATCAAGATATTCATGTTGAAAAACCCGGTGATATTTTGCAAAGGTTTACCGTTGAGCGCATGGCGCAAGAGTACGCACGTATTTATGCTGAAAAGTCTTTCACCAAGGCAGTACTATGAAGTTTATAACTTTTTTAATTTTTTCAGCACTAGTTTTTAACGCTAATGCTGCTTCAAATACACGCTATGAGATTTTTACCTTTGGTGAAAAGCCTCAGCTATCACTACCCACAAAAAACAACCTTATTGACCTAGAAATGGCACGCAACGAATACGAAATCTGGAGCCTTGTCTTTCCTAAAAATAGCTCTGCAGACATTATTTCTAAAGTGGAAATCAAATGGAAAGAAAAACCTCCTGCTGTCGAACTACAAACATACTGGCTAGCTGTGCAGAATTTTAAATCATCCTCCTATCGCTCAGGCTTCCAAGCTGGCGAAATTGCAGATATTCCGGTTCCTTTAGAATGGATAGAAAAAAAGAGCATTCAAATTCCGAAAGCTAATACACCAAATAAGGCACAATTTCTATTTGAGCTTTTCACTTTGCCTCAAGCCACTGCAGGCACCTACACGGGCGACCTTAGCTTTACTATCGGCACAAAAAAAGTTCTTATCCCAATTCATTTGAAAATTCATGATGTGACTCTTCCTGAAAAATTTGAACTGGCCACTAGCTTTGGCTTTGCACCATGGGAAGTTCTTAGAAAACACTACGGAGCATGGCATAAAGATGAAATGATTCTTTATCAGCAGTATGAATCATTAGCACTAGAGCATCGCATTGATTTACATAAACTCTACATTAAATTTCCAGAAAAGACCGCCAAAGATCCTCTGATAGAAGCGCCCGTCGCTGCGCAAAGCTTTTTGGGGCAAACGAATAAATTATTCGCAGGGACATTACACGACAAAAAATTTACTATGTCGATGACTGATCTTCCAGTCGAGCAAGAATACAAATCCATTAAAGCAGATAAAAATCTTTCTTTGGATAAAAAAGAAAGATTTTGGAAAAATTTAAATGCTTCTGTTTTAAAAAATAATCTGACTAACAAGACATTTATTTATTTTGTTGATGAACCAAAGACTGCCGAACTAGAAGAACTCGGTAAAAATTTACGCCAAATTCGCAAATGGGCTCCGGACTTGAAATTTTTAGTTACTACTACGTATCATGATACTTTAGAAGGGGCCATAAACCTCTGGTGCTTAAATTTAATTTTATGGGATAAGCCCACAGAAAAATCTCCGGATTTTTATCTCAAACGAAAAAGTCAGAATAAAGAAGACTTCTGGTTTTACGTTGGTTGTAATTCACATGGCTGTGATGGCACTGAAAATATTGAAAACCCTGACCTAGTAACTGACAGGCCCTCAGCCTATCAGAGAGTATTTCCTTGGATGGCACTTAAATATGAGGCCTCTGGGATACTCTATTACGACACAGTCTATGGCTATTCTAAGGGAAGCCTCGATACCCCCTGGACAGACGCATTCCACTTTACAGGCTACGGCGAGGGGACGCTTTTCTACCCCTGTACGCCGCAGCTGGGACACTGCAAAACTCAAAGAGTTATAGCGTCACTGAGACTAAAGATTTTGCGTGATGGCCTAGAAGACGTCCAGATTTTAAAGATGGCTCAAAAGAAAGATGTGCAAAATAAAAGTCTCGTGAATAAAATTAAGAATGTTCGCAGCTTTCCAAAAAACACAGAAGACTTTGAACAATTGAAACGCCAAGCCCTCAATGCTCTAGATAAAAAATAGAGTGAAAGTGACTCATGTGATTAGGTATTCATTTTTTCTTTCTATTATTTTTTTAAGCTTCATAGGCTGCACTCACTCTCATCCGCAAACGGCGCTTCGCATTCCAACGGCCACCAATGAGGACACAAAGATTCGCTTTGCAATTACCATACAAGATGGGAAATCAATTCTAACTCTCAATCACCTCGTCCCCATCAAAGCAGACGAATTAGATACTCTTGAAGAGTCTGAAGATCTTAAAAATTGGCA
>JANNCH010000009.1:0-4073 GCA_031386315.1 Pseudobdellovibrionaceae bacterium | reverse complement strand
ATCCATTTTATTTTTGTCCTGGAATAGTTTTATTTAAATTTTCAATGCCTTTTCGTAACCAGTATTAATGATCAATGACACTTCACGGTCGATCTCTTCCGCTTTTGCTTCTGAATAATCTTTAGCTCCGCTGCTTTGCATTCCCAAGAACACAGGCCCTTCACGCTTTTCATACGCTAGTGGTCCTAGTTTACTCATACCCCACTCGCAAACCATGCGACGAGCGATCTGCGTAGCGCGCTCGATATCATTTGCGGCACCAGCCGTGAAATCTTTAAAAATAAGTTCTTCCGCAGCGCGACCGCCAAAAGCGAATGCAATCCAGTTTTCAGCCTGACTTTTTGAAAAGCTCACGGCATCTTTTTCTGGCAAGGTTTGAGTCAAACCCAGCGCCATTCCGCGAGGGATGATCGTCACTTTATGAATGGGATCCAAACCCGGAAGCATCACGCCCACCAATGTGTGGCCCGCTTCGTGATAAGCCGTCATTTTTTTATCTTCGTCTGAAATGACCATGGATTTGCGTTCTGCACCCATGATGACTTTGTCTTTGGCTTTTTCAAAGTCTTCCATTTCAAGATATTTTTTATCTACACGAGCTGCCATTAAGGCGGCTTCATTCACAAGATTTTCTAAATCTGCACCCGAAAAGCCCGGGGTCCCACGCGCAATTCTTGCGATATCAACGTCAGGGCCCATTGGTGTTTTACGAGTGTGCACACCAATAATTTGTTCGCGACCTTTAAGGTCTGGCTTATTTACAACCACGCGACGATCGAAACGACCTGGACGAAGAAGAGCTGGGTCTAATACATCGGGTCTATTTGTCGCAGCAACAATAATAACACCGGCTGAAGATTCAAAACCATCCATCTCGACTAGCAACTGATTCAAAGTTTGCTCGCGCTCATCATGACCGCCACCCATACCTGCACCACGGTGACGACCGACAGCATCGATCTCATCGATAAAGATTAAGCAAGGAGCACTCTTTTTACCTTGTTCAAACAAATCACGCACACGGCTTGCACCGACCCCGACAAACATTTCAACGAAGTCAGAACCAGAGATTGTGAAGAAAGGAACACCCGCTTCACCTGCAACTGCACGTGCCAGCAAAGTTTTACCGGTCCCCGGAGAACCCACCAAAAGAACACCCTTAGGAATACGACCACCAAGCTTTGTGTATTTTTTTGGATCCTTTAGAAAGCTTACGATTTCTTGCAAATCATCTTTGGCTTCGTCCACACCAGCAACTTCTTTGAAAGTGACTGGATTTTTATGCTCGGTCAAAAGTTTTGCTCGGCTTTTTCCGAAAGACATCGCCTTGCCGCCACCAGACTGAATTTGGCGCATGATAAAAATAAACATTCCTACGATCAAAATCAGTGGCAACCAATTCATCAACAACGACTGAAAGAAGCCACCATTTTCAGAGCGCTCGTAATTTGGCGTTAAACCATTCTGGACGAAGAATTTGTAACCTTCATCTTGGGTGTTGCCATTCACTAAGAAGTGGCTGCCGTTGTATTTTTTCTCGAATTCAGGCTTGATGTCGCCTGCAATTTCACCGGACTCTTGGCGAAAAGTGATGCTTGCCACTTCGCCTTGCTTAACGGCTTCAGTAAGTTTTGAATAACTAAAATCAGGAATTGTTTTTTGGTGCTTGTTTTCATAGGCCTGAAAAAGAAAGACAGCCATAATGACTAAGAAGAACCAGAGGGCCAAGGTTTTTTGAGTTGAACGCATCAAACACGTCCTTTCATCAGTGAAAGATTACCTAAGAGCTTTTTTTAAAAAACTCTTAATTTAGAACGTGTTTAAAAAGTATCCAGGTGCGAGGTGGATGGGCACTTTTTAACCACGTTCTTAGCCTATCATGATTCTTTACAGCTAGATAGAAGGCAAATCAGGACTCGACCTTGATTTGCTCTGCGTTAACCTTCCAGTCCATGCGGGCTACCCTGAATGTGATCACTTTTTGCAAGTTGTCTAGGCGCTTACAAATTTCTTCCAGATGACTTTGCGTAAAATCACGTTTTCCGAGTGATAAAAGATACTGAGCCAAGAGTTTTTTCTGATTCATCAATGTCAAACTGAGGTAAAAAAGTCGAGAAAGCCCCTGCGAAAGCTCATATTCTTCATTCTGCGCCAACAAATCCCAAGTTGGCACCGCGCTCACTTCATTCGCAAGGGTTTCTAACGAACGAGCTAATGATTTCAAACTGCCTTTTTGACGCTTCTCAAGATCTTTAAACCATTCTTCACGCAACCAATTTCGCAATGGATCCGTGGACTCATTACTAGGATCCTTCAGATAGCGTATTTTTTCAGCAGCCAGATAGGCTTTCAGTTCTTTTTTTGAATTCTCCAAAAACGGTCTAAAATAAGGAGCCTTAAAAAGGGACATCGCACCCAGCCCTTGCCCGCCGGTCCCGCGAATCAATCTTAGCATGCGCGTCTCGAGAAGGTCATCACGATGATGGGCCAAAGCTAAAACATTCGCGTTTTCAGATTTCAAAAGTTTAATCAACCCCTGATAGCGCTGCTCTCGCATATCAGCTTCTGATTTTAGAAATTGTGAACTTTTCACTAAGTGAAATTCAATATTCAACTTTTTACATAGACGCTGACAAAATTGCGCTGCCTTTTCACGATAATCATTTTGCTCTTTAATCTCGCTCTCACCATGATGAAAGTACGCAGCTGCTAATTTTTTATGCACCTTTTTCAAAGTGACTAGCAAAGCCACCGAATCAATCCCACCCGACAATGCAACAATGATTTTCTGATCTTGCAAAGACTCAGCTTTGATATTTTTCCAGACCTGGTGATCTAAATCTTTCTTCAAAATCACCCACCCACGACCACAGTTTTTGTGTTTACAAATTCATGAATTCCAAAAATCCCTAATTCACGCCCATAGCCTGATTCTTTAATCCCGCCGAAGGGCAAACGAGGATCTGACTTTACCTGATCGTTCAACACCACAAAGCCGGACTCTAAATCTTTTTCTATCCACTCGAGGCCCTTTTTAATATCACTTGTAAAAAGCGCCGCGCCCAATCCATAGCGGGTTGAATTTGCAATATTCATTGCATCCGCTGCATCGAGTGCCCAAATTATTGATGCCACCGGTCCAAAAACTTCTTCGGTCTCAAGAATTTCTGGATTTTTTTCAAACTGCAAAACAGTAGCTGGATAGAAAGCACCTGCTCCTACGGGGGCTGTGCCACCCAATAGAACTTTGCCACCGGCAGCTTTTAGTTTTTCAACTTGCTCAATAATTTGCTTCTGAAATTTTTTTGAAGCAAGCGGTGCTAACTTTATCATTTTCATTTCTTCAATGAAGTTTTGAGTGAACTTTTCTGCAATACTTTTTTCAACAATAAATCTTTTGCCAGCCACGCAACTTTGACCGCAATTTACAAGACGAGCCGTCGCACAGATCTTTGCAGCTTTCGCAATGTCTGCGTCAGCTAGAACGATGTACGGGTCACTGCCCCCCAACTCGAGAACTGTCTTTTTAAGGGCACTCGCGCTAGCCTTTGCCACTTCACGCCCCCCACGACTGCTTCCTGTAAAAGTCACACCTTGCACAAAAGGGTGCTGAATCATTTTTTCACACACTTCGTGATCCACATGGGTATTCTGAAAAAGTTTTCGAGGGCCCGTGGCCTTTTGAAAGCACTCTTCAATAAGCTCGGCGGTTCCGGCCGTGATATCTGCGTGTTTTAATAATACCACATTACCAGCCATCAAAGCCGGTGCCGCAAAACGAATCACCTGCCACAATGGGAAGTTCCACGGCATGATACACAAAACCACCCCTAAGGGCTGAAAACTCACAAATGAAGATTTGTAATTTGATTCAGTCTTTTGATTCGCTAAAAATTTCTCGCCATTTTCAGCATAAAATTCGCAAGCTAAAATGCATTTATCAATTTCAAGCTTGGCCTCGGATTCATTTTTACCCATCTCTAAGGTCATGCTTCGAGCCAAATTTGCTTTCGCTTCGGTTAATGACTTTGCAAGTGCCAGAAGGACTTTACCACGCTCGGCGAAAGATTCTT
>JANNCH010000673.1:0-12900 GCA_031386315.1 Pseudobdellovibrionaceae bacterium | reverse complement strand
TTCTGAGAGAGTACTCTCATACTCTATAATATCTAGGAGTGCGTTTAAGGGTGTATTTTGGTCTCAGGGCCAGGAAGGCCCTGAGAAAGGCCGCCATGGATGGTTCGATTGACTCATTATGCTGAGAGCAGCTGTAAATACAATTCCTCTAACTCAGGCTTAGTTCGAGAGCGCCGGATAACTTTGTGTTGCAGACCCCACCGGGCCTGTCACAGTTAGTTTGCTCGGACTTTTTTCAATATCTATCATTGGGACCGGAAAGGTCACAATATAGGCCGTAGAAAAAGTATTGTGATAACTGTAGAGACCTTGAATTTCTGAAGTCACTAATTTTTTAATCCGTGCGGCTTTGCCTTCATAGCGTTTGCCATTCACATCCAAAAAAACTTTCCATAATGTTTTGCTGCGATCTAAATTGTCGTGTTTTCTTTCAGGAGTATAAAAACTAACAAAGATATCCGCTTCTGTTTTTATTTTTTTATCAACATTGGCGTTTTCTTCGTCGTATTTAGGTTTTTCCCATAGATAAAGGCGTGCACTTTGATCCATTTGTGCGTGGGCCACCTTAGAGTTCAAAATTGTTGAGCGCATGGTGATGGTATTATAAAGACCCGAATATCTTTCAGTCGCGTCTGAATACTCATTGATAGTATTTTGATAGGCACTGTCACTCATGACATCCAAACCCATAGGGGTCACATCGCGAGTCGCACAAGCCAATGTTAGCAAAGAGAACGCAAAGATGAGGTATTTCATGGGGCTCCTAGAAAGCTATCAAAGTATTTTTTTATATCTTGAAAAACCGTACTGCGAATCGTGTCGTTGATCAGTTCATGTTTGGCATTCGGGTAAATGTATATTTCTTTGCGTTTGCTGCCGATTTGATTGTAAAAGCCGCGGGCCTCGGGCGTGCTAATAATGGGATCGTTGTCTGAAACTAAAAGCAATGTAGGCATTTTAATTTTATCTGCCAGGGCCTGCACGTAGGGGAAGTTTTCAAGCATACCCATAAAAGCTGCCGAAGATATTCTGTTGTGACGAAGACTGTCTTGTTCAAATTCGCGAATCACATCTAAATCACGCGTGAGCATTTCGTTTTTAATTTCATTGTGCAAAGTGATCTTTGGCATAATTTGATTCAAAATACGAGCGCCATCAGATTTGAATTTTGGTACAGGCAGTGCTAATCCCAAAAGCGGAGCGCTACATATTTGGCCAGTAATTTTTGATAGCCAGGTTGGTTCTTTCGTAAGACTTTTCAGTTGGACTAATCCACCCATCGAGTGAGAAAACAACAGAACCGGTCCTGCGGGACGCTTGTCGTCTGCCAGAACTTTTTCTACAAACGTTTCGTAGTCACGACAGTAGTCATCAAATTTTGCGACATAACCACGTTTGCCATCTGAACGGCCGTGACCGCGCATATCCCAAGCATAAAAAGTCCACGCATCATTTTTAAAATAATCAACCAAACGATGGTAGGATTCAGAGTGTTCGCCCTGGCCATGATTGATGATGATAGTACCCTTTGCTTGGGGATTCGCCCAAATTTGGAAAAAGAGTCGTGTGTCGTCATAAGCTTTGAAGAAACCTTCAGATCTATTATACATGCTTTCTATTTTAAGAGAACTTTATGCATAGGTGCAAGTGATCAGTTCAATCCGCGTATAACAATTGTGTCGGTCGGGGTGATCGTCGTTGAATAGTCGAGGCTGTAATGGATGCCCCGGGACTCTTTGCGTTTAAGGGCGCATTCAACCGATAGCGTGGCCACTGTCGCAATATTGCGCAGTTCAAGTATGTCGCTGTGAAGTTTCATATTGGAATAATAATCTTTTACTTCTGTGAGTATATTTTCAAGCCTATGGGCGGCACGCTCTAGACGTTTGTTAGAGCGTACTATTCCCACGTAGTTCCACATGAGGCGACGAATCTCTTCCCACATATGGGTGATAACGATCATTTCGTCATCATTGGACTCGTCCGGGTGATGCCATTGACGAGGCTCTTCTTCAGAAAGGGGTATCGAGTGGATGTCTTTTTTGATCACTTCGGCGCTGTTGTGGGCCATCGTAAGGCATTCAAGCAGCGAGTTCGAGGCCAGTCGGTTAGCACCATGAAGGCCGGTACAAGCGGTTTCGCCAATGGCCCAGAGTGAAGTGATGTCTGTTTGTCCGTTCACATCTGCGAAGACTCCGCCGCAAAGATAATGAGCCGCGGGCACAACGGGAATGGGTTGTTTGGCCATGTCGATCCCGTAACCAAGGCATTTACTGTAAATATTTGGAAAGCGTTCTTGTAGAAATTTGCCGTCTAGTTTTGTCATATCTAAAAAAACACATTCAGCGCCCGATTTTTTCATTTCGGCATCGATGGATCTTGCCACGATATCACGTGGGGCTAGGGCTCCCATGGGATGGTACTTTTTCATAAATGATTCGCCCTGCGAGTTTACTAAGTCGCCACCTTCGCCCCGCATGGCTTCTGTGATCAAAAAATTACGAGCATCTCGATGAAAAAGGCAGGTCGGATGAAACTGCATGAACTCTAAATTTGCAATGCGTGCCCCTGCACGATAGGCCATGGCAATACCGTCGCCAGTGGCTCCGCTCCAATTTGAAGTGTAGAGGTAAACCTTACCGGCTCCACCAGTAGCAAGTATTGTTTGTCGTGCTAAAAAAGTATGCACTTGGCCAGAGGATTTTTCGAGCACATAGACACCAACGCAGCGAACGGGGCTCATGTCCGCGGGGTCTACTTGTTTATTCGTGATCAGATCGATTGCATAATGATCTTCGTACATACGTATGTTTTTGTGCTCACGTGCGCGCGCCAAAAGTGTTCGATGGATTTCGAGCCCGGTTTGATCTTCGAAGTGCAAAATGCGTCGAAAGCTGTGTCCGCCTTCGCGCGTCAAATCGATCTCTTTCAGGCTGGCTCCAAACTTCTTTTTGACGTCAAACTTAACGCCCCAGTTTGTTAAATCATTAATTCTGTCGGGTGCTTGTTCGATATAGTTTCTAACTACAGTTTCATTGCAAAGTCCTGCGCCGGCAACCAAGGTGTCATGAATATGGCTTTCAAAACTGTCGTCTTCGGACATTACGGCGGCGATTCCCCCTTGTGCCCATGTGGAATTTGTATCAGAGGCTTTTTCTTTGGTCAGGATGGTGACACTGCATTCGTCTGCGAGCTTCAGTGCAGAAGCAAGAGCGGCGGTTCCAGAGCCAATAATCAAAACGTCACTACGAGGGGATTTCATAGAGAGTGTTTTAGTCCGCTTTTTGGGTTTTTGCAAAGGAGGATTGCTTGATTCTTGCTTCAATATCCAACACAATAATTAGGAGTGTGTTCAAAAGCGCATTCAGGGTGAAGTACTTCGCAGGGAAGCTGGAGTTTGATGAAGAGAAAATTGCTCACAATTATTGCGATCGTCGCCGTCATTTTCGTTTCTGCGGTTTTGTGGCGAGTCGATGGCTTTATTTTTGGGGATCGTATGAATTGGGCCGAGGCGCAGGGGCGCGGTCAATTGGTTGCTGTGCACCAGGCTTTGCAAACGGAGCTTTCGTCACTAGAGCGTATTGTTTATTCTTTTAGTTCTGAAAATTTTCGCCGTGAAAAAATAAATTGGAATTCTTTACGTCCCTATTACGCAGTGGCCTCTTTGGACCTTGGCAACCAAGGCGACATTCAGACTCAAAATTTATTCGTAAAAGATAAGTCCACGGCAGCGACGTGGAATGCAGATTTTTTAAATAAAGCTATCGTGCGCATTGATGGCAAGCTAACTAGCGGCAATCAAATTTTCATTAAACCATTCCAAGATGGAAATAAAGGCCGCCATGTGGCTTTGTTATTTATTAACCGCAATAAAGCTTTTGCATTGATCGGCGCGGGTGAAGCTTTTCAGTCTTTAATCGATACTCAAAAAGGCTCGCTCAATTCATTTTCGATCGTAACGACATCGGGTATCACTGCAGGACATAGTACGCCTGAGTATGTGGGAACGCTATTGACTGAAGATCCTGTTTTTAAAGTCGCAAAACAGAGCGGGAATTTGCAGGGCGTGGGCGTTTACGATAGCGGGCGCGGACAAAAAATTCTGGGCCTTTATGATCAAATTGCTAATACAAATATTTTAATTTTATCATCAGCCAACGTAAATGATCTTATGAAGGGTCGAAGTGCGCTGGTGTGGCAGTTTGTATTCTTGGGTTTGGGTCTTGTGTTGGTGGGTATTGCAGGAATTCTTTTTGTAGTGAATCCGCATGAGAAAAGCTTAGAGAACTTGGCTAATCATGCACGTTCGTTAGTTGCAGGTAAAAAAGATTTTCCGACTATTCCGATGACTTCTGAAATTCAAGAAATCGACGATCTGCTCAACAGCGTTCAAACGGGTGCAGTTCCTGCGGTGACGACCACGACTTCTTCACAGCCAGCTCTGCAGAGTGCGGCGGTGGTGAATCCGCGTGAGCAACTGCAAACAAAGATCGAGGCCTACCAGCGTGTGGCATCAGCCTTGGGTCATGAAATGCGTGCACCTTTGACGTCGATACTAGGGTATTCGCAAATGGTTTTAGTGCGCACAGAAGATCCAGATATCGTGAGTAGTGTTGAATCTATTTTGCGTGAAAGCCGTGCTGCCCGCAATGTGCTTGAAAAACTTTTTAGTTTTGCAGGCGAAGAAGAGCTTGAAAAAAACACCATGAAAATGGAGGCGCCTTTAGCGCGAGCACTTAAAAAACTAGAACCTCTTTTGAATCAAAAAAGTATCAAGCTAGAAAAAGACATACAAGACACAGTCGCAATGCCAATTTCAGTCGAGCATTTATCGAGAGCCTTTGAAAATATTCTGACGAACTCTGTAGAAGCGATGGACCGCATGCCGAAAAAAGAAATGCAGGTTCGACTTTTTGAAAATTCAGAGGGCATTATTATCACAGTCACTGATTCTGGCGAAGGGATCGAATCTGCAGATTTGCAAAAAGTTTTTGACCCTTTCTTTACGACGCGTTCATTTCAGAATCATACGGGTTTAGGTTTGACAGTCGCCATGGGTATTTTTCGTGAACATGGTGCCGACGTAAAGGTAGATTCTGTGCGCGGCTCTGGAACAACTGTACACATTACTTTTCATAGACAAAAAGAATTATCGCAAGCTTCTTTAGCAGCGCCGAAAAGTGCCATGATAGCGGGTCTGCCTGTAGTTCGCGATTTGCCGATGGATGAGTCCTCTTTTGTAGCCCCAGCACCACCTACAGGCGTTATACGCAAGGCTCAAGAGCAAGCCGTGCGAGATTTGCAGGAAGATATGAAAAACAATCAATCACCAACCTCAATGAATATTGATACATTGCTCGATTTGCCACCTGCGGGTGACGATGAGCTTTCATTCGTAGATGAAAAAGAGGAATCAAGAAAGACGTTAGAGCAAATCTCGATGCGAGCCATGGATTCGGAAATTCCCTTTCCTAAAGTAGCGGTGCCAAAAGGGTCCGCGCCGTCAAAAAAATCAAAGTTGGATGATTTTGTTGTAGAAATTCCGAAGCCTCCCGGAAAGAGGTCTTAGTTGAATATTCGTGAACACAGTTCGAAATTCACAGTTTATGTTTTCACTCCTGAAGTTGATATGGGTGCGGAGATTAAAGTTACGCTATCGAAGGTGGGCTATGACTGTTTTTATTTTCAGGATGCTGGTATTTTAGAAAATCGTTTGGCAGAGGCGGCACCACATATTTTGGTTTTTTCATCGAAAGGTTTGGACGGCAGTCTGAATGATTTTGTTGAGTATGTGCGCAAATACAACGAGAACATCAAATTTATTGTGATTGGTGACTTGAATCAGTTCGAAGTGCTATCGCAATACAATAGCTTTGGTTTGGAAGAAATTTTAAATCAGGATTCGCCGTCTATTGAAGGGCAAGCTGTTTGGGCGGTAGATCGTGTTTGTGAAAAGATTTATCTAACTTTTCAAAATGAACAATTATTTGATCAGTGGAAAGAGGCACAAAGTGCCGCTAAAAAAGTTTCGAAAGAATTGCAGCAAGTTGTAGTACCTGCTTCGGGCGCCTCTGCGAAAATTGCTAATTATCGCCAAGCTCAAAGTAAAGAGGATTTGATTCAGAAATTTATGAATCGAATGAATATGTCTGTGTTGTATTTTAAATATTTATCTACTGTAGGCAGTTTTGTGCCCACTCATTCGGCAGGATTTGATCCGAGCATATTGAAAGGGGCGGGTGGTAGCCTCGAAAAAAATGAAATTAAATCATTGGATGCTCAGTTGGCCAAAGGGCATTTGCCAGCGGGTTTTGCAGAACTTTTGCGAAATGCATTTAAAATATCTACGCCGAGAGCTTTGCCATTGTATGTGCGAAGTCATTTGGAAGGCCTCCTGGTCTATTCGGATGGTTCTGAAGCGGATACAGTCGAGAGATTGCAGGAAGACTTTGCAGTCTTTGGGCTTTGTTATTCACATTATTCGTTAGAACAAAAAATGGACGGCCTTGAGGTTCAAGATTTTGTAACTGAAGCCTACAACCGCAGTTATTATTTGCGTGTGCTGAATAATGAAATAGATCGTGCAAGGCGCCTGCGCCAGCCGCTATCGGTTGTAAAAATAGCTGTGGACGATTTTTACGAAATTGAACAGTCACAAGGTGAAATTGTACGTGATCGTATTTTAAAGGCATTGGCAGGTGCTATTGTGAAAACCAGTAGAGCCAACGATATCACTTGTCGAACACAAGTGAACGAGTTTGCTATGGTACTGCCCCATTGTTCAAAAAAAGGTGCCGCCTTGCGTGGCGAGCGTATGCGCCGAATTATTGAGAGCGCTAACTTAGTGGATGGTGGTTTTAAAGTATCCATTAGTTTAGGGGTCAGTGAGTATCCAAGTATGTGTGATTCGGCCGTGAGTTTAGATGAAAGTTCAACTAAGGCACTTGTGCATATTATAGACAAAGGTGGAAATAAAATTTGTATGTTCAAAGCCCCCGATTCACATAAACCTGAATTTGAAGTGGCGGCTGAATGAACAAAGGTACTTACCGACGAACCTACGCTGAAGTAAATTTAGATAATTTGGCTCACAATGTTCGCGAGATTCAAAAGGCGTTTCCAAATAATCCTTTTTTATGTCCCATGGTGAAGGCCGATGCCTATGGCCATGGTGACATCCAAGTTGCAAAAGTTTTAGAAAAAATTGGAATCAAGTATTTGGGTGTTTGCTTGATCGAAGAGGCCGTACGTTTGCGTGATGCGGGTATCATTGCAAATATTTTAGTATTCGGCGGTTTTGATCAAGATGGTGCACAAATTTTAATGGAATACAATCTGACCCCGGTCGTGACAAATTGGGAGCAGTTGGCAGCGCTGGACGCATTCGGCGGGCAAGTGACGCATATACATTTAAAATTTGATTCTGGGATGAATCGTTTGGGATTTCGTTTAGAAGATGCTAGCAAGCTTTTCGATTACTTTTCTAAGAATAAAAAAGTTAAAGTGAAAGCGTTGCTGACCCATTTATACAATGGCGAGGACGCCCATGAGGGCCAAGGGCAAAGTGCTACCCAACTAAAAAGATTTTACTCTGTGGTTGAATTGTTTAAACCCTTCGGGGTTTTTGCCCACGCTTTGAATAGTTCCGGTATCATTAATAAACAAATGATAAAGCTTGCAGGGTCAGAATCTCAAAGCCATCCATTGTTTTACGAAGACTGGGGTTTGCGACCTGGTTTGATGATTTATGGCTATGATACGTTAACTGAAAATAAAACGATTCAGCTCAAGCCCGTGATGAGCTTAAAGGCGCAGGTCAATACCTTGCGCAGAGTTCCCGCTGGTGAGGTTGTTTCGTATGGTGGGAAGTGGACCTCCGAGCGCGATTCAATTATTGCGGTCATTTCGCTCGGATATGCGGACGGCTATCATCGTACTCTATCAAATCAGTCGATCGTGCTTTTTGCCGGGCAAAGAGTGCGCACTGTTGGAACTGTTTGTATGGACTACCTGATGCTTGATGTGACGGATGTTGTGCAAAACAAAGATTATAAAAAATTTCTTGATGCCGAAGTTGTGCTTTTTGGACAAAGCGAAACGGGCGCCATAATTTCTGCTACAGAGTTGGCTCATGTAGCGAAGACAAATTCTTACGAAATATTGACTAGTGTCAGTGCCAGAGTACCGCGCGTTTACAAAGGGACAATACATGAGCGTCATTGAAAAAACGGCAGCGCGTATGGACGCCACTTGGAACTACTTCACAGACTGGTTTCAAACAAGAGTTACGAATATCGGTAAAATCGTTCTCTTCAACTGGCAAAGCATAAAACTATTGCCACAGAAGCCTTCTCGTTATGATGAAGTCATTAAGCATATGGAGTTTATCGGCAATCAATCGGTAGGAATTATTTGTCTTACTAGTTTGTTTACAGGACTAGCACTTTCATTTCAAATTTATTTAGGTTTTAAGATGTTCAACGCCGTGAACATGGTGGGTTCGGTGGTAGCATTAGGTATCACTCGAGAGTTAGGTCCTGTATTGACAGGATTGATAGTTGCAGCCCGTGCCGGTGGCGCCATGGCGGCGCGGCTTGGGACAATGCGAGTGAATGAGCAGATCGATGCGTTGGATGTTATGGGCGTGAATACAAAACAGTATCTGATTGCTCCGCGTTTATTGGCGGCCGTCATCTGTATGCCGATGTTAACAGCCGTTTTTGACTTTGTTGCAATGGTTGGTAGCTACATTCTTTGTGTTAAAATAGTTCAGCTGGATTCTGCCATTTTTATGCAAAAAATTGCAGACATTGCAAAAATTCGTCACATCATGGAAGGTCTTTTCAAAGCTGGCTTTTTTGGATTGTTCTTTTCGGCGATTTGTACTTATCGCGGTTTTAATACGACGGGCGGAGCAAAGGGCGTGGGCGATGCCACTAATCAGGGGGTCGTGCAAAGCATGGTTATGATTATCATTGCCGATTATTTTATCACCAATCTTATTCGAGTTTTTTACATCACAACGGGAATGGGGGGGTGAGATGGAAAATGCCATTGTCATTACAGATTTAAAAAAGTCTTTCGATGACGGTAAAGAGTTCGTACTGAAAGGTATTGATCTAAAAATTCCAAAGGGCAGTTTGACTGCTATTATTGGTTTTTCTGGCACCGGCAAGAGCGTGATGTTGAAGCATTTGCTCGGATTGTTTCAGCCTACTTCGGGCAAGGTCGAAGTTTTAGGGACAGATTTGGCTTCGCTAGAGATCAACGAGCTTACAAAATTTCGCTGTAATTTTGGCGTGCTATTTCAATCGGCTGCATTGTTTGATGATATGACAGTTCTAGAAAATGTTTGCTTTCCTCTGACTGAGCATCGTCGTGATTTGAATTTAGATAAAATGATTGCGATCGCTGAAGCAAAATTACAAGAGGTCGGACTAGACCCTAAACATTACCACAAACTTCCAAGTCAGATCAGTGGTGGTATGCAGAAGCGCACTGGACTTGCGCGAGCTCTCGCCCTTGATCCAGAAATTTTGATCTATGATGAACCGACAACAGGTTTAGATCCCATTCTGACCGAAATGGTTGATAATCTTATATTAAGTACTCATAAAAACAGGGAAGGTCTGACTTCCATCATGGTGTCGCATGATTTATCTGCGGCATTTAGAATTGCGGATAATATCGCGATGTTGGATAGCGGAAAAGTGCTGTTATATGGGACGAAGGACGATTTTTTTAATACGGATATTGAGCTCGTCCAGAAATTTGTCGCCAAAGGGATAAAACATTAATGAATTTGCTACGTTTGGCAGAGTTTAAAGTTGGCGCCTTGGTTCTGGCAGTTGCCGGGATCGTCGCTTTTATGTCCATGCAGGTCAGTGATGACCCTGCTTTTCTGTCGCGCAAACAACATGCTTGGTTCTTGATGCCCAATGCGGGTGGCTTAGTAAAAAATTCGGCCGTGCGGTCTGCTGGTATTCCTGTCGGTGTTATCAAAGATATCACTTTGCAAGACGGACAAGCACGCATCGACATCTCTGTTAAGTCTGACGTGCCTTTATACAAATCCGCGATTATCGAAATTAAATCCCAAGGTATTTTGGGAGATGCCCATGTTGAAATCAATCCAGGTTCGCCAACGGATCAGCCATTGGGTGATAGCGAGCAGATTCTAAATGTAAAAACCAAGGGTTCTTTGGACAGTTTGATTTCATCTGTTTCCGATGTCACAGCTTCGCTTAAAGAAGTGGCTAACAATTTACGAGAAGCCCTCTCTGAAGATGGAACGAACAAACATATCTTGGGTCGTGTTGTCAAAAATGTCGAAAAGCTGACGGCAGACATTGCTGATATGACAACACAAAACAAAGGCAAAATTGGCGAAATCGTGGATCAAGTTCATGATGTGACCAGCGAGCTGAAAAAAGTTTTGACCGATCCCGGACAAGATGGATTCAAAGCCACTTGGAAAAAAGCCTCGGATGCTATTAAAAATTTAGAAGAAGTCACTGCTAAAATTAATCGCGGTGATGGTGCCATCGGTAAATTGATCAATGACGAACAGACAGCCGAAAATTTAGACACTGCTATCGCAGGGGTCAGTGGTATGGTCGATGCGGCTAGTCGTATCGAAACAGCCTTTGATTTTCATGCTGAGTACTTAAGTGAAGTGAAAGCCACAAAATCCACCGTGGGCATCATGATCAAGCCAGGTCTTGATCGTTACTACTACTTGGGCTTTATGAACGATCCGCTTGGTGTTGAAAAGACAGTACGCACCAAAACGACAGACACGGGCAACGGCAATACCATAGCTGACACAACTGAAGAAAAAACTTATAAGAACGAGTTTAAAATCACTGCGCTCTTTGCCAAAAACTTCTGGGATTTGACAATCAAGGGCGGCTTGATCGAGAATACGGGCGGTTTTGGTGTGGATTATCATTTCTTTAATCGCAAGCTCAAACTTTCGGTTGAAGCGTTCGACTTCGCGCAGATGAATTTGCGGCCTTCAATCACTTATATGGCCTATCGTAGTTTGTACTTCAGTGGTGGAATGAACGATGCCCTTAATAAAAGTGATAGAAGATCTAGTTATCTCGGTGCGGGGTTGTTCTTAACCAATGATGACTTGAAACTTATATTAGCTAAGGCTCCATTTTAATGTTTAAAAATGCGTTGGTGAGTGTCTCAGATAAAGCAGGACTTTTAGAGCTTTTGACCCCATTCCAGGCGGATTTACGTATCGTTTCCACCGGTGGAACGGCTCAATATCTTCGCGACAATGGATTTCTAGTAACAGATATTTCAGAGCAGACAGGATTCCCCGAAGTGATGGATGGCCGTGTGAAGACATTGCATCCGAATGTGCATATGGCATTGCTGGGTCGTATGGATAAGCCTGAACACGTGCAAACTATGCAGAAATTTTCAGTGCAAAATTTCGACTTAGTGATTTGCAATTTGTATCCATTCGAAGAAGCCGCCTTGAAAAATTCTTCATTCGAGGACTTAATTGAAAAAATTGATATCGGTGGGCCAAGCATGTTGCGTTCTGCTGCTAAAAACTTTCAAACAGTCACTGTTCTTTGTGATCCTCAAGATTATGCCACTGTGATTGAAAAAAAAGGCACAGACCTGGACGATCGCCAACAATTGGCTGCCAAAGTCTTCGCGCACACGTCTGTGTATGACTCTTTGGTTGCACAGAAACTGCAAAAGAAAGAATTCAATCTGCAGCCACTGGGCGGAAAACTTGTGCAGGCACTTCGTTACGGTGAAAATCCTCAACAAAAAGCATCTTGGTATCGTTGGCCTGGGGATGACAAAGGTTTGCAATCTGCAAAAATTCTGCAGGGCAAAGAGCTTTCATATAATAATATCTTAGATCTTGATGCGGCTTCTAATTTGGTACGTGAATTTTCACAACCAGCATGTGTGGCGGTGAAACACAACAATCCTTGTGGGGTTGCCATGGACACGACGGTTGCAGCGGCTTGTGGCAAGGCCTTGAAGGCCGATCCTATTAGTGTTTTTGGCGGTATCATTGCTTTCAATTGTGAAGTGGATTTAAAATCCGCACATTTGCTCGGAGATATTTTTTTAGAGTGTATTGTAGCACCTGCTTTTTCAAATGAAGCAAAAGAATTTTTTACTAAGAAAAAAAATCTTCGCATACTTGAATGGCCTGCACTAAAACAATTCACTAAAAAAATCGAAGTCAAAAGTATTGCCGGTGGTTTTGTCACACAAGAGCCAGATCAAATGGCATCCAATGTTGATACATGGAAGTTCATGGGCAGAAAACCTTCTGCAGAGATAATGCAAGATATGGGCTTTGGCGAAAAAGTCTGTGCTTCATTGAAAAGCAATTCGATTGCCATTGTTCAAAATGGGCAAACTTTGGGATTGGGAATGGGACAAGTAAACCGTGTTGATGCTGTCGAACAGGCTTTGCATAGAATGAAAACACATCATCAAGATACAAAAAATGCTATTTTGATCAGCGATGCTTTCTTTCCATTCAGTGATTCGGTCGAAATTGCGGCCAAAGCAGGTATACGCTGGATTTTACAACCTGGCGGTTCAGTCAAAGATGAAGAAGTTTTTAAAGTGGCGCAAAAACTAGGCGTCGAAATGGTGCTCACGGGCCAACGGCATTTTAGACACTAAACTAACGGAGCGCTTTAGGAAGATTTATGGATGAGTCTCAAAGCACAGAAAAAAACTGGCTGATTCGATCTTCGACGAGGATCTTGGGGCCCTATACGTTAGATGAAGTCACGCAGTTGCTTGCGGGCAAGCAAATTTCTATCATTGATGAAATTCGTCAGCCGCCCAACTCCAAGGCCGAACGGCACGCCTGCGGTATGGGGCTACGCGCGCATCGATGCG
>JANNCH010000631.1:0-2351 GCA_031386315.1 Pseudobdellovibrionaceae bacterium | reverse complement strand
GATCTTGATGTTTGTATTGTTGGTAATTGTTGGCCGATTTTTCGAGGAGGTCAACTTCTTCTTGAGTTAATTCCCTTTTCACTTTTGCAGGGCGGCCCATGATCAAACTATATGGCGGGAAAACACTGCCCTCTGTGATCAAAGAGCCGGCACCCACCAAAGAATGTTCGCCCACCCTTGCACCGTCCATAACGATCGAGCCCATTCCAACCAGCGTACAGACGCCTATTTCACAGCCATGCAGCATGACAAGGTGTCCAATGGTGGCCCGGTCATGCACCGTGCAGCCGTACTTCCCATATGTACCGTGTAAAACGCTCCCATCTTGAATGTTCACTTCATTCCCGATACGGATGGGCATCACATCCCCACGAATTGTTACGTTATACCAAATAGAAGACCTGTCGCCGACTTTGACGTCTCCAATGATGCGCGCATTGTCAGCAACAAAGACATCCTGTCCGATTAGGGGCGTGGCTTCGCGGGCTTTAATTACTTGATTCATTGGTGACTTCCTTTTTGCGCTTTGATAATATCATGATTAAAGCAGCTTAGCTTGATTCCTGCCGAACCAGCTGGACTTTTGACTGGTCTGTGTAAAATTAGTTTTCATAGCCTTTAATCTAGGTAAATATACAGACTATGTGCCAGGAGGCATAAAGTATTTTGCGCAGGAAGCGCATGGGGGTCATCTTGTTTCAGAACATCTTAGCCACTGCTTTGTTAGTTATCTTTGTATCTTCGACCGAAGCTACCGCACTCGCCGCAACACCTGTCTGTAAATCAAAAACCATTGATGGCATCACAACCGACTTTTGTTTTCAAAAACCAGACACAGAATCTGACACGCTACTTGTGTTCTTCCATGGAATCTACGGAAACGAAAAAAAATGGTTCAATGATTCAAAATTTACCGAACTTTCTAAAACAATGAAGTCTAAGGGGCTCACCCCTTGGGTTGTGACTATCTCTTACGGTGGTACATGGTTGTTAACTGAAACAAATACTTCAAAACAACTCTTCCATCACACGATGGATCTTGCATTACCGGCGATCATCCAAGATGTGCACCCAGAGGCCTTCGCTAAGAAATTTTTGATGGGCTACTCAATGGGTGGGCTTAATGCCAGTCAGGTTCTTTTGAAACGCCCAGAGCTTTTTGATAAATATGTTCTGATTTCACCGGCCATCACGCCAGTGGGTCCGTTCTCTAGCAAAGAAGAAGTTAAAGACTATATCAAACGCACTGAAGCCGTCCCCTTCTTGATCAATATGCTCATCAATATCGGTCACAAAAACTTTAAGACACAAGAAGAATGGGATCAACATAGTCCACTTGTGGTCGTAGCAAAGCAAGCTCGCACTGTGCCACCTGTTTATTTATCTGCCGGCAACCACGATCAGTATGGCTTTGATGAGGGTTCTAACCTGTTTTCTTTAGCCATAGCTCCTTTCTCAAGCTACTCGGTATGGATGCCTGTACCAAACGGTGATCATATGGATTTAGATGCTCCGAGTGTCACAGACTTTTTACTTCACTAAATCATATTTCATTTGTAAAACTGTCTAAAAAGCTGACACTTTGCTAAGAGTTTTCAGCTTTTTTTCGTTAACATTTTGTGGACGTACCAAGTACATTTTACTTTCAGGGGACCTCTGCGCAATTTTATCAACACCTGAGTCTCGGCATGCTTCGTGATAATAATACGGCGTATTTACTTTTATAAGGAAGGTTTTTATGTTGTCGAAATACTTACTCACGTTGATGGCAGTTATTATGTTTGCGAACTCCCCCATGTCGAAAGCTCAGGGCGTAGACCATGAAGCAAATCAAAGCCAAGATGCATTATCTGATCTAGAAGCTGTGCAAGCAGACTTTAGCGATACAGAGGCCGGTTTGACATTAAGTAAGCAAGAGCTTGAAAAAAGCCGTGCTGAAATGAACGAGCGCAAACATCAATATAGTAGTAAACTTTCAAGTACAGTAAGCGAAATCAAACGCCTTAAAGACCAACAGGTCCGTAACGACAGCGAAAGCACTCGTTTGCAGGCTGAAGCAAAGCGCATGACTAAAGAAATTCAAAAAATGACTGCGGACGAATCAAAAACTCGTTCAAAAGCAGAGTCTGCAAGTGCACGCCTAGGTATTATCCGCGGCGAATACGAGCAATCACTTTCAAAGCGTAAACAGATCCAAACAGATTTGAAATTGGCTCAAAGCGACTTTCAAAAAGTTCAAAAAGACCTCGATGTTTTGAAGTCTGACCTTAAGGGTGCGCAGAAAAAAGAAAAAGAAAGCGTAGCCAAACTCAAGCAGTCTGAAAAGAACTTGAAGAACTGGCAAGCTTTCG
>JANNCH010000334.1:0-1563 GCA_031386315.1 Pseudobdellovibrionaceae bacterium | reverse complement strand
TTGCAGACTTTGATAAAAAGGGTGGTGCCTAGTGGGTGGATTTACTTTTCTTTTGGATTTTTTATGGAAACTATTAATTGTAACATGTTTGGGGTCGACCTTTATATTTGGATCATTTCTTGTTGCGCGAATTTTTTTTGGTAAGGTCTCTGCCGGTTTTTTCAATCGATTGGCACAATACTCGGTGGCTAGTTTGCTAGGGCTTACAATCGTTGCTGGATTCATACTCTCAATTGCTGATAAGGATTTGCAGGTGCAATGCTTTGGTAGTTTCGTTGAGAGCCAAGGGGGATTTGGAATCACCCGTGCTTTAGGACTTGTTTGGTTGTTTGGTGGTATTATCCTTTTTCTAAAAGACGTTGTGAGTATTCAAAATTTTAAGAAACAGTTGGCGCACTACAGCCTGAGTGAAACCAGTGAGTACTTACTGGTTAGTAATCAATTGTCTGCCATGACATATGGAGTCCTTAACCCTATAATTTTGATTCCCCAGGCTGTTGCTGAGAATTCGAGTCGCTTAAAATATGTTCTGTTGCATGAAAAAACTCATATAAAAAATCATGATGGCTTGTGGAGTTTTGTAGCGCTGCTGGCGGTGCGTATCTGTTGGTTCAACCCCTTGTCATTTCTATTTGAAAAAAATCGTATCTTGGCTATGGAGATGGCAACAGATGAAGAGACAATATCGAGCCATCAACTAAACCCGACTTCATACGCGGAATCATTGATTGCAACTTTAGGTATTGGTAGTTCGAGACCAAATAATCAAGTGTCGATTTCAGCAGCCTCTCATTTTGCACAATTGAGGTTTCGTATCGAGCAGATGCATCCTCGTATGAAAAGCGAACGTCGAAGTTTATACAAATGGATCGTTCTTGGGTTGATGTCTTTAGGGTGGATAATGGGGATCAGTGAGGCGCTGGCATCGATTAGAATTAACAAGCCCGCGGTAACAAATGAAGTTATGTGTTACCAAGTACAGCATGAAAAAATAATTGAAAATTGGTTTCATATAGAAAAAGAAGCCAATAAGTGCGAATAAAATGAAATAAATATTAACAACACAGTACATTGTACTTACCAGCCCTACTGGCTGTAGGGCATTCTATTGTCTAAAGGAGTTTCTATGAAAAAAGTTCTGTTTGTATCCACCGTGTTCGCGTTTACTGTTGGAGCTTGCTCAACGAGCGAAAAGCAAATCGTAGATACACTAAAGAAAAACCCTCAGTTGGTCTTCAGTGTCATCGAAGAAAATCCTGAACAATTCATTGATGTTGTTAATAAAGCTGCTCGTAAAGCGCAAGAAGGTCAGCAGCAGAAACAGATGGTTGAGTCACAAAAGCAGCAAGAAGAGCAAATTAAAAATCCTTTGCAGCCAGCTCTGTCTGATAAACGCCTTTTATTTGGTTCAAAATCGGGAAAGATCACGATTGTGGAGTATGCGGATTTTCAGTGCCCTGCATGTCGAATGGCTTACTCTAGTTTGAAACAAATTAAAGAAAAATATAAAGACAACATTCAGATTTATTATAAGCACATGCCTTTGGATTTTCATAAAATGGC
>JANNCH010000621.1:0-14941 GCA_031386315.1 Pseudobdellovibrionaceae bacterium | reverse complement strand
CATCGTGCTTACGACCCAGCATACGCAATGGTTGGTCAAACCCTTCATCCATAAAATCACTAAAGATAAAAATAGAAGCTTTCTTTTTCAGAATCCCTTGCAGGTAAGAAAGCGCGCTCGAAATCTTTGTGTTTGAGCTCTTTGGTTTAAAATAAAATAAATCCCGTAAAATACGGTGAACATGGCCACGGCCTTTTTTAGCTGGCACAAAATGCTCGACTTGATCACTGAATAACAACAAACCTACTTGGTCATTATTTTTCACCGCACTGAAAGCTAGCAATGCCGCTAAATGAGTCATCACCTCACCCTTGAAGTGTGCGCCGGTTCCAAAATCCACAGAGCCGCTAATATCCACAACCAAAATGACTGTGAGCTCGCGCTCTTCTTCGAAGGTTTTGATAAAGGTTTTTCCGGTACGAGCTGTGAGCGGCCACGAAATTGTACGCACATCATCACCGGGTACATATTCACGAAAGTCCGCAAAGGTCATCCCCTGGCCCTTAAATGCCGTGTGGTATTCGCCCGCAAAAAGATTATTCACAAGCTTTCTTGTGTTGATCTCGAGCAGTTTGACCTTTTTTAAAACCTCAGGAGGCAATGACATCTTTTAAGCGACCTCAACCTGACTTAGGATTTCTTTGATAATATCATCTGTCTTAATATTTTCAGCCTCTGCTTCGTAGGTCAGAATCAAACGATGACGAAGTACATGGTAAGCAATTGCCTTCACATCTTCGGCTGTCACATAGCCACGTCCACGCAAAAATGCATGGGCTTTAGCCCCACGGAACAAACCAATGGTTGCACGCGGCGAACCACCCACACTGATCAAACTTGCGATACGGCTTAAGCCATAGTCTGCAGGCTTACGCGAAGCCATGACGATTTCGACGATATAATTTTTAATTTTATTATCGACATAAATTTGATCTACACGCTCAGAGGCACGCAGCAGATCTTCTTTAGAAATAACCGCGTTCACAACAGGTCTTTCATTCATTCCCATTCGATTTAAAATTTCAAGCTCTTCACCCTTCACAGGATAGACAACATTGATTTTAAACAAGAAACGATCCATCTGCGCTTCCGGCAACGGATAAGTGCCCTCTTGCTCGAGTGGATTCTGAGTTGCAAGAACCAAAAATGGGGCCGCTAATTTGTAAGAGACATCACCAATCGTCACTTGCTTTTCAGCCATGGCCTCTAACAAAGCAGATTGCACTTTTGCAGGCGCTCGATTGATCTCATCGGCCAAGACGATATTGGTAAAAATAGGTCCTTTTCGGGGGGCAAAATCACCTGATTTTGGATTGAAAATCATCGTACCAATAAGGTCCGTTGGCAACAAATCCGGCGTGAACTGGATACGCTGAAAATCCAATGAAATGGAGTTAGAAACAGTTGATATCGTCAACGTCTTAGCCAATCCAGGCACACCTTCCAGCAGAATATGACCGCCGGTTAATAAACCCATCATGATGCCTTCGACCATCTCCGTTTGACCAACTACGACCTTGCCAATTTCATTCATCATTTTGCCGATGAATTGACTTTCTTGTTTGATCGCGGCGTTGAGCGCCATAATATCCACTTCCACTAAAACCTCCCCATGCAATCCTTTTATTTCACAATTATATGAGGGATTTCGCAAGCTTAGTCTTCTCGTATTTCTGGCGCTGCGCTTCACTCGGACTTGCCAAGATCGAACAACAGGAGCAAAGTTTAAGTATGGCCAAAAGCTCTACCAAAGTCTGGATATTTATACTTTCAACAAGTCTGTTTTTGCTGGTCCTCGGATACAATCTGGGCGATCGATTGGGTTTGTTCGCTGGTTTTATTATGGCGATTTTATTAAATGCTCTGGTTTTTTGGTTTGGCGAGAATCACCTGCTATCAGTGATGAAGGCCCGGCGTTTGAAAGGTCAAGACCCTTGGGGGGCCAATGATATCGCTCGTAAAATGTCGTTGGAGCTAGGGCTGCCATCGCCCGCCATCTATGTCATTTCACACCCTTCGGTATCTGCTTTTTGCGTAGGACACTCATGGAAGCGCGGATCACTTTGTATGACTCAAGGTTTACTGCAAAACTTTAGTACCTCAGAACTCGAGGCCGTCATTGCCCACCAGCTTTGTCAAATTCGCAGACTGGATACTTTTAGTTTTGGCGTGAGCAGTACTTTAGCCAACTCGGTTGTGGGCATTGGGCAATTACTGGACTCGTTGATTCCGACAAATTTTTTCGGTCAGCACAGACAGAAACCTTTTTTGAATTTATTCTCGCCCTTAGGATGGTTGATTATAAAAACTGTTGTCGGCGAACGAGCTTTTTTCGAAAATGACCTGATGGCATCACAGCTGATCGAAGATCGCACACGCATCGGGCAACTGTTATGGAGACTCGAGGGCTTAGCACAAACACAGCCCATGCAAGTCCCCCCATGCACCAGTCATTTATTTATTGTGAACCCAGAAGGTTTTGGTCAAAAGAATATGTTCTTAAAGTCGCATCCTTCTATTGAAAAACGCATTCAAAAATTATTGGGGTATTATCCGGTATGAGTAAAGAATTAGAAGCCTCTTTTTCGATGTTGATCATGTCCATAGCTTCTTCGGCCCTGATGGCCATGGGCTTAGCGCCAGATCCAGATAACAATACTAGCAAAGACAAAAGCATGGCGCGCTTTAATATTGATTTGCTAGTGATTTTACAAACTAAAACAAAAAATAATCTGAGTGATGATGAAAAAAACTTTTTAGAATCACTCATTTCTGATCTGCAAATGAAATTCGTGCAAATGACATAAGGAGCACAAGGTGAAAAAGTTAGTCGTTCGTTCGCTTTTGAGCAGTTTATTAATTCTCTCCGGCAACCCCGCGGTCCTGGCCCAGGTGCCACAAAAAACTCCGCCCACGATGAAATTCAGCGAAGCCCTTCCGGCCAATGCATTCTCTGAACTTTCACGTATCATTAATCCAACAATCGTGAATATTTCTACAAGCATCATTCCGCGTGGAAATATGCGCATGCGCGATCCGATGTTGGATATGCTTGAAAGATTTTATGGCAGCCCTGCGACGCCACAACAACCTCGTGGACCTCAACAACTTGGTCTTGGGACAGGTTTTATCATTCGTGAAGACGGTTTGATTCTGACTAATAATCACGTGATTGAAAATGCAGACATCATCAACGTGCAACTCACTGAAGGTGCAAAAACTTACGAAGCCAAAGTGATTGGCTCTGACAAGCGCACAGACATTGCATTGATCAAGATCACTCCGACAGAAAAACTGCCTGTGGCAGCTTTGGGTTCATCAAAAGACACCCAAGTGGGTGAGTGGGTCGCTGCTTTCGGAAATCCATTTGGCCACGGTCACTCGATGTCAAAAGGGATTATCTCTTCAAAGGGTCGCGAAATCGGCGAGATCAATAAAATCCCCCTTTTACAAACAGACGCTAGCATCAATCCCGGAAATTCGGGTGGACCGCTTGTGAATATGAAGGGCTATGTGATCGGCGTGAATTCAGCGATCGATGCACGCGCTCAAGGGATTGGCTTTGCTATTCCGATTGATGAAGTGAAAGCTTTGATACCGCAGCTTGAATCACGCGGAAGCATTCAACGTGGTTACATTGGCGCAGCCCTTGCGGACCTTGACCCACAAGCTGCCGCGTATATGGGTTTAACGGAAGATCAACCAGGTGCTGTGATTGCAAATTTAGAAAAAACGGGTCCAGGCGCAAAATCAGGTTTGAAGCCCTATGATATTATTTTAGAGTTCAATGGTCGCAAAATTAAAAACTCTACAGACCTAGTGGATGCAATTGCAGATGCTCCGATCAACAAAGAAGCAAAAGCTAAAATCTTGCGTGGTGATAAAAACATCGTCGCAAATATTATGATTCGCGAACGTCCAGAAGATAAAAAAGCCACGGTGGTAGCTCCTAAAAAAATAGCAGGACAAAAACTACCTTTCGACTTAGGATTTTCGGTTGTTGATGCAACGGATGATGTCAAAGCTCAATGGGGCTACCCACCCGAACTCAAACAGCCAATCATCATTGAAGTAGAACGCAATAGTCTTGCCGCAAGATCTGGCCTGCGTGTTGGAGACGTTGTCTTAGACGTAAATAAAAAATCCGTGGACACGGCCAAAGACGTTTTGAAACACACAAAAAAATCTGACAACGTATTACGAATCGCCCGCGGTGGCCAAATTGCAATCGTCACATTGGACGGAAAACCATAGGTGCCAGGTCCTGTTTCTGGACACAGCGCCCCTTAAGTAAGCCTTAAAATGTATCTGCTGCTGGCCCTAGCTCTGCAGCAGATACATTTATATGCCAAGAGCCAAAGCCATACTTCAATCTCAATTTCCATATAATATCAGCGCTCGTTGTATCAATCGCGAGTGGTTCAATATCCCCATGGACCGAGTATGGGAAATTTTCTGTCAAGAATTAACAAATACTTCCAAAGAACACGGGTTGCTCGTGCACAGCTTTGTATTGATGACAAATCACTTCCACTTAATCGCATCAACACCGAATGCGAACATTAGTAAGTGCATGCAACAGTTCATGGTTCGCACAAGTCGCAGGCTTACGAGGGAAGGCAATAGAATCAACGAAACTTTTGCTGGTCGGCACTACAAATGTGTTTTACAGCACCACCAATATTATTTAAACGCTTACAAATACAATTATCGAAATCCGGTGAGCGCCGGCATTTGCAAATCTGTTGAAGAGTATCCATACAGCACACTTCATGGGAAACTCAAATTGTCTAAGTTACAAATTCCGACCTGCGAAGATACAACTTTATTGTCTGACCCGTATGGAGTTCTCAACTGGCTAAATACAACACCAAATCCAGAAAAACTAGAGGCTGTACGCTTCGGAATGAAACATCCGTACTTCAAATCAAAGAAAGATAGAATCCTCAATAAGCCGCTGATTTCAGAAAATGACATCTTGTAACACGAAACAGGACCTGGCACCATTTAGCTCAAGAGCCCTCTACACTAGGCGCTATTTGCATATATTAGCAATAATTTAACTTTCCAAATTTGGAAAGTTTTGCTAGATTGGAGGGCAGTTTGAAGTTATTAAGCTTTAAACTGAATGTATTTGTAAATGAAACTTGGTTCCACGAAGTTCTTATCGACTCTCATGTTCTTGAGCGGCATGGGGAATCCATGACAACTCATCTTGTCTTAAAACTCGTGAGTCGATTGCATCTAAACGATTACAAAGCAGACAATTTGGATAATCGAGGGTTTAGCTATTTTGTTACTGATAATTTAATATTGGACAATAAAAGTTACCGCATGGTTTGGCTCATACCTCCAGAAAGTAATTATATTGGAGTTCGAACGGCATTTCGGAGGACCTATGGCAAAAAAATATAACTATCCGAGCGAAGAAACTCTTCGAAAGATGGACCGCAAGCTTGCAAAAACAAGAGGAACCCTAGCCACACCTCCAGATGCAAGTCCGCTTTATCTATTAAAGTCAGAGCTCTGCGCTCAGTTTGTAATTTATCAACGCCAGCATGAGCTCACACAAAAAGAGTTAGCTCAAGCACTAGACCTTAGCGAGGCACGTATGAGCGAGATTCTGCATTATCGCCACGATCGCTTTACAGCAGATTTATTGACAAAGTATCTTTCCAAAATCATACCCAAGTTAAAAATTAAAATTGCCTAGACTTAAATATGCAGATTTTTTTGATGTTTGTCCTGAAATTGAAAGACTCCGAGGACTTAGATGAAAACAATGGAAGAATATTTTCAATTTCTTGAACAGTACTGGCAAATGTTTACTGCCCCAACTGAACGCTCCAAAAATCCTGACTATAAGCACATACTTTTATAAGTTAGAATTTTCATAATAAAAGTAACCTAGACAAACGTAAGACATATCCCGACCTGAAACACTTTTACGATCTGTACTTCAGATTTCTTAACGATTTCCGAAACATGCAAGATGAAACTCGATAAAATTACGACAGCCATTGGTATTGTTATTTCCATAGCTATTGCGTGGATCAGTTATATTTATTTTTCTTATGAGGATTTGGCGGCCATCAAGCGTGAGCCGAGTGCTGTCATGAACTTTTTAGAAACCTTGGATTTACGTTTTAATGACTTCAAATATAAAATTCGTGGGCGCGTGCAAAGCCCAGCCCCCGTGGCTTTGATTGCTATTGATGATGCTTCAGTTCGCGAAATTGGTCGCTGGCCTTGGAGTCGTGATCTTATCGCAGAGATGAGCGAAAAAAGTATAAGCCTTGGTGCAAAATCCATTGCCTTTGACGTGATATTTTCAGAGCCTGAAAAGTCGAATCCGCAGGCGGATACACGCCTCGCGAAAGTGATCACCGATCATCCAGAAAAAATGATCATGGGTGTATACAGTGAGAATCAATACGAATACAAACCCTACCAAGATCTTTGCGTAGCTGAAGCCTTTCTAAAAACAGGTGGTGATCAGATTGTGAAGATCAATCCTACATTTAGTATTGATGAAAGCTCTAATGCATTTGATGATTTGAATTGGAATCCACTTTTTTCAGTGATCTTTCAAAACATTCAACAAATCGAAGAAAATGCAGCTCTCAAAGATTATGAAAAGAAATCTGTCAGTGAACTGACGCAGTACCAACAAAATAATTTGCAAGCCCGCAAAGCGGCAGCTCTGTTTGACTACTGCAAAGTATGGCTAACACCGCAGGATCCTTCACTGCAGCCTGAGGTTTTGGCGCAAATCACGCCGCTCTATATGAAGATAACCTCAGAAAGCAAAGAACTTAAAAACTTAGATTTAAAATTATTGGTCGAACAAATCAAAGCAGCCTACAAACCACACCCCATCCCTCAGTACGGGGAATGGACAGGCAACACTCCTGAAGTGCAAACTCCGACGGCCCTAACTGCTAGTTTTATTGCACAACTTGATACGGATGGATACGTGCGGCGTTACCCACTGTTCTTTAGATCGGGCAATAAACTGGGCACAAGCTTTATCCCTTCGCTGGCATTGCAGAGCTATCTTTCATCCGGCACATTGCGGGCCGAGATGAAAATGAAAACAAGTCCTTCCGGTGAAAAGTCGATTGAAGAATTCAATATTTTTGATACCTCGAAAGACCCTGAAGTCAAAGTTGCAAAACTGCCTGTGGATAACACAGGCCAATTGTTGATTAGCTTTTACGGACGTCAGATGTCCCTACCCTATGTTTCTGCGAAAGATATCTTCAATGACAAGCCTACCATTCAAGTGATGCAAAACATGGCGGATACTAAGGGACTACAGCTGCAAATCAAAGTCACGGAAGTTGATAAAAAAGTTTTCTTCAAGGATCGCTCGTTTATTTTTGGAGCCACTGCAACGGGTCTTTATGACTTACGAAATACTCCACTAGAAGCAAACTACCCTGGACCCGAGCTGCACCTAACGATGCTTGCAAATTTATTTGATCAGAACTTTCTAAAAACTTGGCATGCTGAAACAACGGCCATACCACTGATTATATTGATCATGGGTATCACATTATCCTTAGCATGGGCCCATATTAGCTCTATACCTTCGTTGATTCTTTTTGTCAGTGTTGGAAGTGTTTTGGTTAGTTTTGACATCTATATGTTTTTAAATCAAAAAATATTGATTCATTCACTGCCCCTGTATTCTTGTCTGTTTTCTGTCTTTGCGGCGATCCAGCTGTATCGCTATTTCACAGAAGAAAAGAAAAAGCGTGAGTTAAAATCTACTTTCTCTAAATACGTTTCACCTGCCGTCGTGGATGAACTTTTAAAAGATGCGGCAAACTTAAAGCTAGGTGGCCGCCGTGAACGCATGACCGCATTCTTTTCAGTTGTTCGTGGCTTCACCACTATTTCTGAAAAACTAGCACCCGAAGAGCTTTCACGCGTGCTGAACTTGTATTTGACCCCAATGACTGAAATCGTTTTTCAAAATAGCGGCACCCTAGACAAATACATGGGGGATGCGATCATGGCATTTTTCGGAGCACCAGTAAAAGATCCACTGCATGCCCACCACGCCTGTCGCTGCGCTTTGAAAAGTATGGTAAAACTAGCCGAAATTCAAAAAGATTTTGCGACCCAAGGATTACCGATGATCGACATTGGAATTGGCATCAATACAGGCGATATGAGTGTGGGCAATATGGGATCCAATATCGTACAGAATTATACCGTGATGGGTGATGCCGTGAATTTGGCTTCACGCTTAGAGGGCATCAACAAAGAGTATGGCACTAAAATCGTCATCAGTGAATTCACTTATAAGGACATTAAAGACACCTTCACGGCACGAGAGATCGATCGCGTGCGAGTGAAAGGAAAGCTTGAACCCGTAAAGATCTTTGAACTTGTCTGCGAAGGGGAACCGAAAGCAGAGATCGCAAAATACTTATCCGAGTTTAATGCCGGCTATGAACTGTACCAATCAAAAAAGTTTGCCGAGGCACTGGCCTTCTTTAAGCATAGTTTGATTTTATCTCAGAATGATCCAGTCTCAGAGCTTTACATTGAACGCTGTACAGACTATATCGAGACCCCACCAGTTGAAAACTGGGATGGTGTTTTTGTAATGAAGACTAAATAGTTAAAATTCTAAACAATATTCAGCACGAGCATTGTTTTAATTTGATACGGCTCACAAAAGCGCTAAGCTCTTACGTTGAAATTCCGATAAGTCATCATATGAAAAACTATATTTTACTCAGCATGGGTCTTCTAATATTGTCAGCTTGTGATCGTATGTCTTTGGATGATTCTAAATCCTCAGTGCATATTCAACTACCAAACATACAGGGCGGGCTTTCAAAAATCGATGATGTTCAAGGACTAAGCGGAAGTGGAAGCACTGGCCCCGTCCCAGCGACGCTTGCGCAGTTTAATTGTTTTATGGTGGCAGTCAGCGGCCCAACGGATTCCTTACGTCGCAATGTTTGCGGTAAAAAAGACGCCAACGGTAATTATGATCCAGCCAGCTTAAAGTATATTGGAATCTGGTCGGGTGGCGCAGTCGCTGGAAGCGACATCATTCTAGATAATGTTGAGTCAGGAAAAGACCGAGTGATTCACGTGATAGGATTTCGAGCTGTGACCCCAACAACAGACTGCAAGGATTTTAAAACGAATGGCTTTCCAGGTGATGGATTGATCTCGGATCCATATATACTCGGAACTGTGGGCGGACTTGAGTTAAAATCTGGCGAAACTGCATCTGTTTCTGTACCAATTGACTTTTCGACGGTTTCAGGTGAACAAGAAAAACAGCGATTTGACGGCTGCAGAGGACCTGACTTTCCAGAACGTTCAGGTGGTGGCTCGCTATTTGTTCCAACTAAACTCGCAATCGAAAAAAACATTTTTCCATACGGCAGTGTTCAAGAGAATCAGTGCGTGCACTTAAACGCTACTTTGCGGGATAAAAATGACAATAGCGGCCCTGCTACAAGCGATATTACTTTTAACTTAAGTTCGACACTCAGTTATTCTGGTACTTCAGTCTTTTATGAAAGTTTCGAGGACTGTCAAGTACCACGAAATCCAAAAACCTCACTTACATTCTTGAAAGATACAAACTGGAAAAGCATTGTTGTGACGGTACCGTCACCAGCGCCTTCACCAACTCCTACTTTGACAATAACAGCAGCTCCGCCGCCAGCTACAGGAGTCGCAAGTTCTACACAAATTTTTAGTGTAAAATCTAATGGAAGTAATGCCCTGGATCTTGATGGACCTAACCGACTGTTGAGTGGATTTTGCTATCCAATGATGCTCACAGCAAAAACACTCTCTGCTCCAGTTTGGAATGTTACATCACTTACCCAACAAGCTATTACTGCAAATTCAGATTTTAAAATTTATACATCACTCCTAGATTGTATTAATAACCCGACTGGAGATAGCGGAATTACGAGTACTCCGGGCTTGTCAGCAGCTCCTCTTTTAATATATGGAAAATATTTGGACTCTTCAATAAACTCATCTACTTCTTTTGAAGTTATGGAAACTTCAGCTTCTCAGCCATACATAAGAAAAAACATCAGCAAAGGATACGGAAACCGCACAGTTTCAGGTACTCAAGTACACGGTTCAAATGTGATGCAAATTAGCAGCGCCAATCAATGTATGAACTACGAGATTACAGCTGTAAACAACTATGGAACGCCTATTCCAGTTCCGTCTAATCTCAACACAGCAATTTCAGTAACGAGTACATCGGCTATTACTATGTCTGTTTTTTTGGATACTGATTGTTCAAGTGCAGTTCAGCCATCAATCGCAAAAACGATCCCAAAAGATGACTACAGAGCAAGATTTTCAGTTCTCTTTACAAAGGCATCCGGAACAGATGGAAATGTCTATCCAGTAGCTATTACGTTTGATGGCAAATCTTACCCCGTGAGCGTGAAGATCGTGCCGTAAATCACTTCCCAAAAATACTCGTCGTATAAGTCAACAAGCTCGTAACCACGAACTTGTTGTACTTGTACGTATCAACGGGCGAAGTGGCACTGTTGTACTGCGCGCTTAGATTTAAATTCAAAAACTTTTTAATGTCTTTATTCGCCGATAGTGTAAACGCCAATGTGGTGTCTGTGCGAGGGGTTGAGGCATCTGCGTAGTTCTGGCTAGAATAGTCCAACCTTGCGCTGGCACTGCTAGCTGCATAACCTGGGAAGCCGTAGGTTATAGCCATTCCAGTGCGTTTATAGCGGTAGTTTTCACCCTTGGATTGATTCATCAAATAGCTGACTTCACCTGAAAAAGTATTTTCACCTTTGAGATCTAAAATCAACGTCGGCGTCAAAGTTAAGCCAATTTTAGTCCCCGTCTGATCATCGCTGGTTGAACTGACATCCACCTTAGAAGTATCAGATGAGTAATCCAGTTTGCCGGATAAATAGAGATCTTTTTTTGCAAGACCAGCCAATGTCGAACTAGCACCAACAGACTGAATCAATTCTTTACGAGTCCCGCCCGTTGGACTCATATAAATGCTGCGAAAGAAGGGTTCTAAATTCCATGATGTATTTGCAAACTGCTTATTGTATGGAACTGTCAAACCGAATTCCAAAGGATCTGCCGTCTGTAAAGCCGCATTGGCTTTGAAGTTTGAATCTAAACTATAATAATCTGAAACAGATATTTGCGTCCCCAAATCAGAGTCTTCTTTGATGAACCAGAAACCTAAGATACTGGCACCATAATTTAAGCGGTAAGCTTTTACATCAGTGGCCACATTGTTGGTTGCCACATTCAAAACATTTTCGTCATAAACCAAGCCTCCAAAAAAGCTGATGCGAAATTTTTCTTTTTGTTTCATAAAGAAAGTTTCAAGCTTATCGATTTGCTCTAACGAGGCCTCAGCAGTCTTATCAAGACCGGGGTCATTTGATTTATCCAGTACAATTTCCATACTTTTGCGGGCTTCCGGAAATTTTTGCTGTTGCATTTCGATAGTGCCTGCAAAGTACGAAGCTACTGGGCTCAAATCTGCATCGTCCTCATCACGTATTTCAACCATTTTTTTGTGCGCTTTATCATAGTCTTTGAGTTTCAAATGATTGAGAGCCACATAGTAATCACGCTCGAGCTTACTCCCCTCGGGGGCATCACTCAAAGACAAAACCGCCAAGGATTTGTTGTAATCGTCCGCTTTATAAAGACTGACTCCGTATTTGTAGTAGTAAGCGTCTTGATCGGGGTTCACTATTGAAGCTTCGACATATTTTTTTGAAGCGTCCAAGTATTTTTGCTGCTCATACAGCTCGTCACCCTGTTTTGCGATCGCGGCCGCTTGCTCTGCACGTTTCTTTTTTTCAGCAGCGGGTAATTTAGCGAATTTTTCAAGCAAAGAGGCTCGGTCTTTGGCTTGGTCTTCTTCCATCACGATCTGAGTTTTTTCTTGCTGACGGGTTTGTTCACGCACTTGCTTTACAACCTGGGCCTGGGTCGCAGAGGTTGTTGCCTTTGCTGCAACTTTCTGAGCACCCGCTTGTTGGGAGCTAAACTTAGCTAATTGATCTGCTGTCGTGAATAAAATAATTCTTTGCGCACCCTTTACTTGCATCGAGTGGACAAAGTAAGGAATGCCACTCGGGCTTAAGAACTCAAGCGTACGCGGAGTATCATCCCCTCTGAAGAATTGAATGATAAAAAAGCCCGTCAGAAAAAATGATTTTGGTTCTAGTTTGTTAACCCTAACCTGCGCAATTTTTTTCGTGTCTGCATCACGCACACGGACAGGACGTGAACTTTCTTTCGTATCTTTATCAAAAAGCACAATTTCAATCGCCTGCGACTGAAATACTTTTGTAGGATCAATAGCAGCCGGCGCTTGATTGAGCTTTGTGGTCTCAATAGCAAAAGCTGCGGTTGTATTTAAGACAAGCGAAAACGAAATAGAAACTGGCAAAATCAAAGATGCAATTCTCATGGTGTATAACTTCTTTTGTTGTCAGATTAAGCGTTTATTTTTTAATTCTGTCCTGGCAAAGTCGGTCTTACGATCACACGGGTTTTACCCTGTTGACCGCTGATAATATCCTTCACCGCCGTATTGTCTTTTACGATATTTATTTTCGGCACAAGCGGAGCCACCGGAGCCTCTACCGCCACGGTGCGAACATCTTTAATATCTTTGGCGATGTTAGCATCGACGTCTTTGCTATCGATCATAGTTTTTGTACCAGCAGCCGGTGCTTCACCACTTGTAGTACCCGAAGACTCAGAGGCAACTTCACGACTTTGCGTTGCTGCGCCTTCTTTGCTGTTCATTGAAACAGTGGATTCACCCTCTGCTTTTTTGATCTCTTCTTTAGGCAAAACCTTTGGTGCATCCGGTGCTTTGTCTGCCGACACAGAAGAAGTTTCGCCTTTGTTTACCGTCACAGTGCCGACAACTTTTCCACCAGCGATGGTTGCAAGAGTCACTGAGCCTTTGAAGGTCACAATTGTAGTACTTTGTGTTTTAACATCAAAACCCATTTGAAATTGAGTTCCACGCACACCGGCGACAGCTGTCGGAGTTTTGATTTGGAATTTACTTTTTTCGCCATCATAGGTTTGCTCAACGTTGCTGCGCACTTTACCTTTTTCAAGATTCAGTTCGACGTTTTTGGCTCCGCTAGCAGCGTCGTTTTCATACTTCGCAATTTTCAATGTGGTCTCGGGGCTGATATTCAAAACGTTTCGATCCGACATGACTATTTTTGCACGGGCATCAGTGACTGTGACGACGCTTTCGCCTTCATAGATTTTGGCTCCGACTTTGGCGTCGGATCCTTTGCCGTCTTTCAGGATTTGCACCTTGCCTTTGACGACCATGAATACGCCGTACATTTTATCTGCGGAATGTGCAGAAAAGCCAATAAACGAAACACTTAAAACAACTGTCAGCAAACGCATGCTATTTTTCATAACCCTACCTATGTGTGAATACTAATAGGATAAACGATTAGTTCTCGTTTTAATAAGTGAGAATGGTAAGTGACTTAGTTTTAGACTCTAGTCTCGCCTCAAAGTGAAACATCTCGACAAACGTCCCAAAAACTCGACTTCGGTCCTAAAGTTTTCGAGAATAACTGCCGCTAAGTCTAGAACTAGATTGCACACACGAGTGGCAACACGATTGGCAACTTAAGCAGCTTAAAGAAGGACACACTTATGAAAGTCACCGAGGTTAAGGTATTTCCCGTTAATGAGGACCGCCTCAAGGCCTATGTCTCAATAACCCTGGATGGATGTTTCGTAGTCCGTGACCTGAAAGTGATTCAGGGCACCAGTGGTCTTTTCGTTGCCATGCCCAGTAAGAAACGCAAAGATGGCCAATTCCGTGATATCGCCCATCCCCTGAATCAGGAGACGCGCGCTATGATCGAGGACATGGTCTTTGAAGCCTATGAAAATGAATTAAAGTCTATGGGAGAGACTCTCGTCAGTCTGAAAAGGCAAAAAGCGCCGACCTCAGGCTACGGAAACGACGAGTACTAATACTACTCAAACAGCCAAGTTCCCTGCTCGGAATAATGACTGGCCTCCCACGTGGCGTACGAAAGTACGCCTTTCTTTTTTGGGGTGCCAGGTCCTGTTTCTGGACCCATGGCGTTAATCATTGCGTCTGAACCCCGTTTTTATTAGTTTACAGCTTCATTGACCGCTGTGCTGGGGTGTCGACAAGTTGGTAAGTCTACAGATTTTGATTCTGTCATTCGAAGGTTCGAGTCCTTCCACCCCATCCAATTTTCGCGCCTGGAGAGGCTATAACTACTCGAAAACATTGAAGACTGCATTTTGATGCAAATTCTCCAGGTAGCGGAGGCGCGATGACACTCTCTCCCCTCAAAATAAAACTCTCAGAACCTCAAAGACAACTTGTACAAACAGCTCTTCGCATAGCTTCGCAAAAAGAGAATTTCTTTTTAGATAATGAAGTGCTTTGCCTCGAAGAAAATACTCTGACTGTAAGTCCATGCGATTTTATTTTTCTAACAGCAGCCATCCCTCGTACTCATGAAGCCGAGCTTGAAATTTTCCGCTTACGTATGCTTGGCATCCACGAGATCGAGCGTCGCCTTAATAGAAGTACAAAGCCTTCAACACAAGCTGCGTATGCCCAACTGCTAGTGATGGCCCAGGATACTTTCCCGATTGATTCACTTAGTAGCCTACCTCCGCGAACGCATAACAAACCCACATACAAGCCCCCTCCGACTTTACGACTTGTGACTCTGATGCAGGATCGGTAGAATAAAGTATGGCAGCTGCAAAAATTAAAGTTGAATACTCCGAACATGCAACCGAGCGCCTCAAAGAACGAGGCATTACCCGTAAAGCCGTCACTGAGTGCTTGTTCGAAGGCGACTTGATCGGCTTTGATCTACGCGGGCGCAAGATG
>JANNCH010000575.1:0-1837 GCA_031386315.1 Pseudobdellovibrionaceae bacterium | reverse complement strand
CCCATCGTCGCCGCACTCATCGCTCCCGCAGCGATGGCGACGGTCTATTTGAGTCCAGAGCAGGCACTTGCTACGATTTTCGAGGGTAAGTCGGATTTCAACGCATCGTCGCTCAAGCTATCCAAGGACCAACGCCAAGCCCTCAGTAGCAGTACCGGCCTCACCGTCCGTGATCAGGAAATCCAAGTCTGGTCCGCTGGCGACGGCGCTCGAATGTATGTGGATAAAGTGGTGGGAAAACACGAGTTCATCACCTTCGCCGTCGGCATCGGTGCGGACGGCAAGGTTCGTGGCGTGGAGATCCTCGAATATAAGGAAACCTATGGCGGTGAGGTCCGCCGCCCAGAATGGCGTAAGCAATTCAAGGGTAAGAAACTCAGCGACTCCATTAAGCTTGGCAGTGACATCGTGAACATTTCAGGAGCCACCCTCTCCAGCCGCAGCGTGACTGACGGAGTGAAGCGGCTTCTCGCCATCCGCGCCCTGTCGGCCTAGCTCCGCCACATCTCATGTCAGTCATCGAACGCAGAGCGCGCCCATTACTTGGCACTTTTGTCGAAATAGGACTGAGAAATGGCAGCCCAGCGGTTTTTTCAGCAGCCTATGCTGAAATTGAGCGCATCCACCAACGGATGTCCGCCCATTTGATCGATTCAGATCTAGGAAAAATCGCCCAACGAGGTCACCACCAGTGGATCACCGTGGACACCGCTACTGCCGAAGTCCTCCGGCTTTCTCTGATGTGGGCAAAACTCACCGAAGGCGCATTCGATCCGATCCGCGCCGGATGCGAACTCGTCCACGCCGGACGCCGACCCTGTCTAGCAGACCAGCTTCCAGACCTAGCAGCGACTTGGCGTGATGTGGAGTTAGAGGGCGTGAGAATCCGCACCACCCGACCACTCAACATTGATCTCGGCGGCATCGCGAAAGGCTACGCAGTCGATCTCGCCGCAGAAATCATCACCGCCCATGGCTGCTCTGGCATCATCAACGCCGGCGGTGATCTTCGATTCATTGGAAACGAAAACCGAGCCATTTCCTTACGAAAGCCGGATGCCGAGGGAGCGACCATGGAACTCCAGGAAATCCCCTACCCCGCCCTAGCAACCACCGCCAGCTACGCATTTTCCGAGGAAGGCAGGAACTTGGATTTGGTCGGCAGCGAACTCCCCCCGGCGGGAATCTCCATCACCGTCTTCGCAGAAAATTGCGCCCTCGCCGACGCCATGACCAAGGCCGTCCTCAACCTTCCAGCCACCAAGGCTACCGAATTATTACGGCAGTTAGGGTGCAGCGCCCTCATTCTCACCGCCGATGGTGGCTACCACGAACTTGCGTAATTTTGAACCTCGAAAAAGCCATACTCCGCTCCCAACCTCAAGTCCCACCCATGCGCCGCCGCCCCTTCCAAATGAGCTACCGCCAACGTTGCTGGCACTACAGCGCGTTCTCGATCACCGTCGGTAGCGGTGCCACTTGGGCGATCATCTGGCATTTTTTCCGCGAGGAAATCGATATGGCCGCGCCCATCGAAAACAAGCTGATGAAAATCCACTTAGCTGGCGCACTCATCCTACTCGTCGCACTCGGTGCCTCCCTCCCCAAACATGCCTCGAAGTCATGGGACGCCAAAATCAACCGTGCGGCCAGCAGTCTATTTCTACTCACCCTCCTCAGTTCCGTAATCACTGGCTACGCCATCCTCGCCTTTGTTTGGGATACCCAACTCATGCACTTCACCCACCTCGCCGTGGGCATCACCATGACCCTACTGCTACCCAGCCACATCCTCGTAGGTCGCCATCTCGAAAAAAAGCGAATCGCCAGATCGGTC
>JANNCH010000532.1:0-1624 GCA_031386315.1 Pseudobdellovibrionaceae bacterium | reverse complement strand
GCTCGGGATCAACTTCTTCGTATATTTCAAGCATTCCCGCATTGACGATACCCATATCAAGTCCTGCACGGACTGCGTGGTACAAAAACACAGCATGCATGGCTTCGCGGACTTTATTATTACCACGAAAACTAAAACTCAGATTAGAAACCCCACCTGATGTATAAACCTCTGGGCAACGCTTTTTTATTTCAGTGATAGCTTGGATAAAGTCTACCGCATAGTTGTCGTGCTCTTCCATACCCGTTGCGACGGTCAGGATGTTTGCATCAAAAATAATATCTGCTGGGTCAAAATCTATTTTATCCACCAACAAACGATAGGCACGCTCACAGATGCGAACTTTTTCATCGCGGGTCACCGCTTGTCCTTGTTCGTCAAAGGCCATGACAACCACTGCGGCCCCATAGTGCTGAATCAAACGCGCCTGTCTTAGAAACTCGGCCTCGCCCTCTTTTAGTGAAATAGAATTAACTATGGGTTTACCTTGCAGACATTTTAGACCAGCTTCGATGACTTCCCATTTTGATGAATCCACCATTACGGGGACCTTTGCCACATCGGGTTCTGCCGCTAACAAATTTAAAAATTTAGTCATAGCTTGAGGGCCATCAATCATGCCCTCATCAAAATTTACATCCAAAATGTTTGCACCGGTCTCAACTTGGCTACGAGCCACCGTCAATGCATCGTTGTAACGATCTTCTTTGATCATCTTTGAGAATCTAGGTGACCCTGTGACATTGGTACGCTCGCCGATCATCACAAAGTTACTAACTTCTCCCCAAGAAAAATTATAGGGTTCAAGTCCACTCAGTTTCATACCCTTTGCAAAAGTCTGCCCCTGTGGACGAGCCTTCGTACTCTGCATCAACTCTGCAATTTTTTGAATATGCTTCGGAGTCGTGCCGCAACAACCACCCAAAATATTCACAATACCTTCATCAGCCATCAATTGCAGCTGAAAGGCCAAAGACTCAGGTGTTTCATCATATCCATTCAAACTGAGTGGATTCGGCAAACCTGCATTCGGATAACAAGAAATAAAACAATCAGCCACACGTGAAAGTTCACGAATGTAGGGGTGCATTTCTTTGGCACCGAGGGCGCAGTTTATACCCACACTCAAAGGCTTGCAATGACGTACAGAGTTCCAGAATGCCTCAACAGTTTGTCCAGACAAAGTACGACCTGACAAATCTGTGATAGTCACAGAAAGCATCAGTGGCAATTTTTCAGCCCGCTCTTCTTCAACATCTGCAATGGCGTGCAAAGCTGCTTTTAAGTTTAATGTATCGAAGGTAGTCTCAGGCAATAGGATATCGGCACCGCCATCAAGCAAACCTAAAACTTGTTCACGATAAGCTAGTTTTAGTTCATCATACGAAGTTGCGCGGTAACCGGGATTATTCACATCGGGACTGAGCGAAGCCGTTCTATTCGTTGGCCCCACGGCACCAGCAACATAACAGCGCTTTCCGGTTTCACGAAAGTGATCATCACAGGCTTTTTTTGCAAGTTTGGCTGCTTCGAAATTGAGCTCATACACAATATCACTCAAACCGTAGTCGGCCTGAGCAATGGAAGTCCCATTAAAAGTATTTGTCTCGATGATGTCGGCGCC
>JANNCH010000522.1:0-3031 GCA_031386315.1 Pseudobdellovibrionaceae bacterium | reverse complement strand
TGTGATTTTTGGCCAAATCGGAATCACTGTGGCCTTCTGGGCAAAGACCTTTGATCAGCTCAGTGCTTTTTCGGCCTTTATTCTTTTGCCTTTGACGTATCTTGGTGGAGTTTTCATTTCGATCGAAAACTTGCATCCGTTTTGGCAGGTCGTTTCTAAGTTCAATCCGTTACTTTATTTAATCAATGGACTTCGTTACGGAGTACTAGGTGTCAGTGATGTCGGCCTATGGCAATCTGTTGTTGTATCGCTCATTGGTTTTGCAGTTTTTTATTTTGGAGCTTGGTATAGCCTGAAAAAGGGCTCATTCCAAAGGTGGTAAAAGATGTTTGAAAATTTATCGGAAAAAATGACGGCCAGTTTAAAAAAATTGAAGGGTCAAAATAAAATATCAGAAGCCAATGTGGATGAGGTGATCAAAGAGATTCGCCTAAATCTGCTAGAGGCCGATGTGAACTTTAAAGTGGTGAAAAACTTTATCGATAAGGTAAAAGCCAAAGCCCTCGGCCAAGAAGTTTTAGCCAACGTCAATCCAGGTCAGATGTTTGTTAAAATCGTTCACGAAGAACTCATCAATGTTTTGGGCGGTGGCGCCGTCGATGTGAACGTGCGCGAAAATCCATCAGTGATTTTTATGGTTGGTTTGCAAGGGGCGGGTAAAACCACATCGTCTGCAAAATTAGCTTTGTATGTGCGAACAAAATTAGGCAAAAAACCTGGATTGATTCCAGCCGATATCTATCGTCCAGCAGCCATCGAACAGTTGCAAACTTTAGGTAAACAAAATAATTTCCCGGTTTTTCCAACTCAAGCAGGGCAAAAACCAGAAGAAATTCTAGAGCAATCTAAAAAATGGGCCCGCGATAATATGGTGGACGTGGTAATCGTCGATACCGCAGGTCGTTTACAAATCGATGATGCCTTGATGACTGAACTTTCAAATTTAAAAAATATCTGGGCACCACAAGAAATACTATTGGTAGCGGATGCAATGCTAGGTCAGCAGTCTGTGAATGTCGCAGAGGGCTTCCACAAGCAACTTTCGCTGACGGGTTTGATACTGACGAAGGTTGACGGGGACGCACGTGGTGGGGCCGCGCTATCGATTCGAGAAGTCACAGGAATAGCAATTAAGTTTTTAGGAGTCGGTGAAAAAGTAGCTGCCCTTGAATTGTTCCATCCGGATCGCTTGGCCGGTCGAATTCTAGATATGGGTGATGTTCTTTCATTGGTTGAAAAAGCCCAAGAGCATATGGATGAAAAGTCCGCGCGTGACTCTGCTAAAAAGATGATGCGCAATGAATTCACCTTGGACGATTATTTAAAACAGAGCCAGATGCTTAAAAAAATGGGCGGCTTTGAGAGTGTTCTGAAATTTTTACCAGGCATGGGCGAAATCTCGAAACAGATGAAAAACATGGCCCCGGTCGAAAAAGAGATGAAAAAAAACGAAGCCATCATTAACTCGATGACCCTTAAAGAACGGGCTAATCACAAGATCTTAAACGCTTCGCGTCGTCAGCGAATAGCGGCGGGCAGTGGCACCCAGGTTTCTGATGTGAACAGGCTTATCAAGCAGTTCGAAGAGTCTAAAAAGATGATGAGTGGAATGATGAAAATGGGAATGGGCAAGGGCGGAATGAAGTTCCCATTTTAGAGCTTGATATTTATAGTATATTTGTTTAAACAGGATGACTTACGTTAGTTAACAATGAGGTTTATACATGGCAGTTGTAATTCGTTTGGCTCGTATGGGCAGTAAGCACGAACCTAAATACCGTATCACTGTGGCAGATTCTCGCCGCTATGTTACTGGCAAATTCCTTGATATCTTGGGAACTTACAATCCGTCTCCGCGCGGAAATGATAAAAAAGTTGAGCTTGATATGACTAAGTTCAATGACTGGGTTAAAAAAGGCGCTCTTCCTACTGACCGTGTTAAACACGTCGCTAAATTGGCTCAAGCTAAATAGTTGTTGGAATCTCTGCCATATTCGATAATATCTCAAATATGGCTTTATGAGGGGGTAAAATGGACGGTTTGAAAGAGCTTGTTGAGTTTATGGCGAAGGCTTTGGTTGATAAACCAGAGAACGTTGTAGTTGATGAAATCCCTGGACAGCAAACGACTTTGTTAGCTTTGAAAGTGGACAAAGAAGATCTTGGAAAAGTCATTGGTAAACAAGGTAAAACGGCTGCGGCGATGAGAACCATCATCCGTGCAGCAGGTACAAAACTACAAAAACGTTATCATTTAGATATCGTTGAATAGTCAGGCGAATAGTTTTTAAAATTTAAAGGTTTCTTAAAAGGGGTTGTGAAAACAACCCCTTTTTTTGTGCTCCGTAGGGAATAGTTGCGCAGCGGCATAAAGCAGTGATAGGTATGCGCGAGTGCATCCATCCGTGGAACGCTGTTTTCTGGCCATCGTGGCCAGAAAAGCATAAATACACCAGAGGTCACAAACTCGATCTCTGTTTGTAGGGTATTTGTGGTCTGCCGGCCACGATGGCCGGCAGAAAGGCCCGCTCACGGATGGCTATAGAAGCGAAGCTTGCAGAAAACAGCTGTCAAAAGCTGCAGTAAAAAATCAGATAGATACGAATGCGAAACACGAAAGCGAACACAAATGAAATTAGTCGGTAAAGTTAAAGAAGCCCACGGCCTTAAAGGTGATCTGCATATTATGATTTTCTCAGGCGACATCAGTTGGCTGAAGCAGCTCAAAACCTTCACTCTCAAATCAAAAACAAACGAGGCCACTGAGCTTGAAGTCAGTTCCGTAAAACCTTTTAAAACAGGTTTTATCTTAAAGACTCCGGCAATCAAGGATCGCACAGAAGCCGAACGCTGGAAAGCCGCTGAATTTCATATCCCTGAAGAGCTTCTTGTTTCTAAAGAAGGCGAAACCATTTTTCTTTCTGAAATTTTGAATTTCAAACTGAAAGATCCAGAACAAAATGTTTTGGGTGAAGTCGTTGCGTTCTCTAATAATGGTGCCCACGATATCTTGGTTATTAAAACTGCAGAA
>JANNCH010000515.1:0-1650 GCA_031386315.1 Pseudobdellovibrionaceae bacterium | reverse complement strand
CCGCTCCACGGTGACGAGTGCGGTGCCTTCGATGGGTGATAACACTAACACCCGCGCGGTTTCGCCGGGCTTGTAGGATTTTTTCTCGGCGACGAGTTTGACCCGCATTCCATCCTCGTAGAGCCATGGGTATTCATCGGTACCGTAGACATTGAAATAGGTGACGGTGGCGAAGGCGCGGCCCTCGGGATCGGTGCCGCGGATGGTGAGGAAATGTTTACCATTCGACTTGGGAGTGATGTCGAGCAGGGTGCCTTGGGCGGCGGATGCGGCAGGGTCGAGGGTGAGTTCAGAGGTCATGACTGTTTCCTCGGTGAGGTCGTTACGGGTGGTGGTGGCTCCGGTGTCGGTGCGGGATTTCACGGCGGTATTCACCTCGCGGGTGAGTGTGGCGGTGACTTTGATGGCTCCTTTGAAAGGCTCGCCATCGGTGTCGGTAGCGACGATTTTTAACGGCACGGTATCGCTGGCGCGGATGAGGCTGTCGTTTCTGGAAACCCCGACATAGACCGATGCGGGATGGATGGTAGTGGTGGCGGTGGAGGTCAGTGTTTGGTTGTTTGCATCCGTGACTTCGGAGGCGATCGTGATCTCGCGGGCGGTGGGAAATTCAGCCTGCGGGACCTCGGTGGTGAGGGTGGCCTTGCCCTCGGCAGAGAGGTGGGTTTCGCCTTGGATTTGCGTCGCTTGGGAATCGTGTTCGTCGTCGTCCGGGCGGTAGCCGAAGTAGTGATACCAATAAGTCCAGTCGTCGGTGCGATGATTTCCAAAAAGGAAATCTCGGAATCGCTCGGGGTAGGGATTCTGCGCGGTGATGCGGCTGAAGTATTTCACCTGGCCCGCAGCGACCGGCTGGCCTTGGTAATAGGTAGCGGATAGATTGATGGCGAGGCTCGTGGCTCCCGGCGCGGCGGCGGCGATGTTCTGCACGACTTCGAAGGCGTTGCGGCGGAATTCCTCGACGCGCAGCGGCAGCTCGAAGCGGGCGCTCTGGGTGATGGCTTCCTGTTTTTCCCAATCATCCTCCAGTGCCTCGGCTTGGGTCAGCTCCTCGGGATACTCTAACCGGATCTGATGGGTGCCAGTTTTCCCAAGTGGCAGGGTGTAGGTGAAATCAAACGAACCGCTGTTAGATATAGTGATGGCGCTGGAGTGGATTTCCTTCTCGGTGGGATCGGTGATGACGATGCGGGCTGGGCTGGCCTGCGCTGGCTCGATGTCGTTACCGCGCTGGCTGCGGACGATGCCCTTCAGCCGCACGGTTTCGCCGGGGCGGTAAAGTGAGCGGTCGGTGAAGAGGAACGCCTTGCGGGTGACTTCGGCAGTTTTCACCGAGGGATAGCGGATCGGGAAATGCCAAAGGCCGACGGTGTTGAGGGTGGAGTCGAAGGCGGTGAGGTAGTCGTCGCTGCCGAGCGAGGCCCGGAGAGTGCGTGTGGTCGCCGTGCGGAGCAGTTTCGCGATGCCAGAGGCGTCGGTGGTGGCGGATTGGAGAGATTCGGCATCTTCGCCGAAAATCTCAATTTTCACCCCGGGCAGCGGTGCGCCGGTGTCGCAGGAAAAAGCGTAGATGAAGGCGTCCTTGGCGGTCACCTTCCAAGCGAGACCGATGTCGGTGAGCTGGATGATCGCTTGGGTGGTCGGGGCGCT
>JANNCH010000463.1:0-9463 GCA_031386315.1 Pseudobdellovibrionaceae bacterium | reverse complement strand
TGTCTTCTTTTTTTAGAAAGTTCGAATCTGCGGCCAGCTCGATGGCGCTGATTGCTTTGCTACCATAACCACGATTGACAAATTTTCCAGTGAATCCCAGTGACAAGCGCGAATGCTCGATCCATGGCACATCTGTTCCGTAACCGTAAGCAATGGTGGTATCCGCATAGGCCCTGGTGTTTACGGCAGGTCCCACTTGTTTATGTGGCGTCATCTCTAAAGAGATATCTGCCGGAATAATTGCGATGCTCCATTTAGGACGAGCCAAAATCGCAGACAGTGGGGTCAGCCTCATGGAAAATGTTTTTCCGTAGGATTTATCTATTACGCCTAATATATTAGATGTTTTTTCGTCATCAGTAGCTCCATTAATCTGAGCATTTTGAATATCTTGTACGAATTTCGTAGTGGCTGTGGATGTTCCAATACCAATCGATAAATTCAATTCACCGTCTTCACGACGAGCCAGCCCGGCAGGATTATAAAAGATAGCCGAGTAGTCATTAGCTACAGCTGTGAATGCTCCGCCCATGCCTAGTGCGCGCGTGGACTCATACTGATGATGAATTGTGTAACTGATACCATCATCGCTCGCAAACGAGTTTTGCGAAAAAACAAACGACAACAAACACCAGAGGAAATACGTTCCTCGACCAAACATAGCGTGACCCCCAAATTCCCTACACAAATTGTAAATTTAAAATATACTTTCATGTATGCGTGTTTTCATTAATCTGCTTTTTTTGACCTTTGTCTTGGCTTATTCCCCCAGCTTTGCCGCTCCGGAAGTCAGTGGAAAGATAACGCCAGCCGTCTTAGATACCACTCCTCTTGTTGGTCCAGTATGGCCACGGGATCAAAGTCCCTATAATTTTTCGATCTATGGCGGTTTTGCCGGCGGAAATTTCTTCGACGCTGATAAATCAATTTCGACATCTGTCATAGGTTTTCGCTTTTCATTGGATAGTGATTTAGATCATGCCTGGGACTACAACGCCGAGATAAATTCACCTGCCAACTTAATCGGAATATACCTCGGGCGACGCTATTTTGTTTTTAGCACAACGGATCTTGCGCCTTATTATAAACTCGCAGCCGGCACACACCTAAAAGGCTCGGATGGGTTTGCAAATTTAGTAGAAATTAAGCGCTGGCAATTTCGTTCTTCTGCCGGAATCGGCAACTTATTTAATTTAAGCAATCACCTTTACACTGAAGCTGGTGTTGGGCTTGCTGTCGTCGGCTTCGAATATTTTGCAGTGCTTGGAACAAATTTTAATTTTTAATTCCCCACGGCGGCGGACTGCTCTTGACTGGCAAGCTTTTTAAAAACTCTATCAATCTAGAAACTTCAAAATCTAACTTTTTTAAGTCACCATCATTTTGAATAACGAACTGAGCGCGTTTGGTCTTATCACTCAGTGGGATCTGCGAAGACAATCGCCCCTGGATCTCGGCTTCACTCAGCTGATTGCGCGAGCGCAGTCGAGCCATTTGCAACTCTGGGGTCGTACTAACAACAACCACAATATCAAAATCTTTTTCCATTTTATTTTCAAACAAAAGTGGGACATCGTAGAATGCTACCATGGCCCCACGGCGCTCGACCTCTTCACGCAACTCTTGGGTACGGGCTTTGACCAGTGGATGGATCAAAGCATTTAGTTTTGCTAATTGCTCGGGATGCCCGAAGACCAGCTGTCCTAGTTTTCTTCGATCCAGACTTTTGTCTGCTTTCAAAATACCTAGACCAAATTCTTGGACCACTGACTTAAGACCAGGTGTCCCCGTCTGTACGACCTCAGCGGCGATCGCGTCTGCATCGATCACATTGTAAGAAAGATCTCTGAGTATTTTGGTGACTGAGCTTTTGCCTGAAGCAATACCTCCGGTCAGTCCTATCCATTTCATGCCAGATCTCCTTAAGAATTTACATCACTTTACCGATAGTCATCTCAAGAGGAAACAACTTTAATGTCAAATTCCATCGTGGAACATTTTGGAAAATACTTTCTGCTTGAAAAGCTGGCGAGCGGCGGCATGGCAGAAGTGTATCTTGCGAAGTCCACTGGAGCCGTTGGCGTTAATAAGTTTGTCGCGATCAAACGCATCCTTCCTCAATATTCAGACAATGCTGATTATATTGATATGTTTAAAGAAGAAGCCAAAATCACTGTGAATCTTAATCACGGCAACGTGGTCTCAATTTATGATTTTGGTATCGAAAGGCATCAATTCTTTTTGGTTATGGAATATGTCGAAGGCCGCAATCTTCGCCAAGTCATCACCGAGATGAAAAAAACATCCACTCAATTTTCAATCGAACAAATTGTTTATATGATCAAAGAGGTGGCTGCAGGTCTTGACCATGCCCATCGTTGCATCGATGGCACATCAGGTCGCCCCCTCAATATCACTCACCGTGATATGAGTCCGCAAAACATCATGGTCAGTTTTGAAGGCGAAGTGAAGATCATTGATTTTGGTATCGCCAAAGCCGAAACACAAATCGAAGCAACAAAAGCAGGCACTCTCAAAGGGAAATTCGGCTACATGAGCCCCGAGCAAGCCGATGGACAAACCATCGATTTGCGCACAGATATTTTCTCGTTGGGGATTGTACTTTGGGAATTACTGGCCAACGATCGCCTATTCACATCGAATAGCGAAGCAGCGATTTTAAGAAAAATTCGTGAATGCCAAATTTCGAGCATTCGTAAAATCAACCCCTCTGTACCGCCCGAGCTTGAGCGCATCGTTAACAAAGCTTTAGCAAAAGACAAGAGCTTACGCTATCAGACGGCGGCAGCCTTTCACCGTGATTTGAATCGATTTATAAACACAGAATACCCAGAGTTTTCACCACACGATTTTAGTGTGTTCATGAAGAACTCTTTTTCACAGGCTTTCTTAGAGCAGCGCAAACGTTTGATCGAATATTCAAAATTGCAGGCTGAAGCCGCTAATAATGCTAATTTAGACAAAACGGTTGTTACACAAACAGATCACCGCACTAAATTTCAGGCCCCTCCGGCGCCACGTAAATCGACGCAAGAACCTTCAAAGGCAGCAGCACAAGAGCCTGAAGAAGATGATTCGGATAATCTCGTTATCGATGCGGCAACAGATATCAAAGTGAATTTGGATAACTTAAAGTCTGCAAAAACTTCAAGTTCAATCACACGCAAAGACACACTTCGCACTTCCACTGGAATTACTAATGTAACATCGACTGGTATCAATGTTCGACCTCCAGTGAATGCAAATAAAAACTCAGCTTTGCACAAGCAAGTAGGTCGTATGCGGCCAGGCGCTCACCGTGATAGCATGGAAAATGTCACGACTTGGGCTATGCGCATCGTGATTATGCTTATTATAGGTGTGGGTGGATGGATGGTTTATAAAAATCCAACATCTATAAAACCTTATATTAAAATTGCCACAGACTTTTTAGAAGCACAGCAGCCAAAGGTTGTCGTACAGCCAACACCTACGAATACGACCGGACAGGCAGAGCTTGTATCTACCGCTCAATACGTAATCACCATTGAAAGTAGCCCACCGGGTGCGCGTATCTATATTGACGGCCAAGATACAAGCTCGTTCACGCCGAATCGCAGAACTGTCGTTGGTAACGCAGCCTTGGCATTGACGCTTAAAAAAGATGGCTATTTGAATTACGAAACAAATACGGTTATCTCTGAAAATGCACAATCAATCAAAGCGACCCTACAGCCCGTTCCAAAGGCTGCATATATATCAGTGAACCTGATCAATGGCGGTGCGAACCCTGTGCTTGAAGTGAATGGTCAGCGCTTGAACGAACGATTGCCCATAGAAAAATATACGATTCCGGCGGGTGTCCCGGTACGAATCCACGCGCACAACCCTTTCACAGGGGCCAGCGCAGAACAAACCGTCACGATCAAAGAGAATCAAAAGAAACTTGTAGAACTCATACTGAAGTAGTCATCGCTAGGAGATCGTACCATGAACTCGCAGCTCACGCTCGGCGCCAGCATTCTTGCCATGAAGGATCGTGACCCTCAAAAGGTTGCTCTCAAATTTAAATCAAAATCCGGTTGGGAAGAAAAATCTTGGCAGCAATATTACAAAGATATTGAAACTGCTGCTGCTGGCTTACTCACGCTGAAAGCAAAACAAGGTGATTGTATTGCGATTATGTCAAACACTCGCTACGAATGGTGCTTGGCAGATTTAGCTAACTTCGGAATTAAAGCCATCACGATCCCCGTCTATCAAAACAATACGGCCGAAGACGTTGAATATATTTTGAATAACAGCAAGTCGAAGTTTTTCATTTGCGAAAACAAAAACACATTGAAGATTTGGGAGCAAATTAAAACTCGCTGCCCCCATGTCGAAAAAGTGATCGTCTATGAAAATGTCACTGGTGCCGACGAAAAAGTGATCTCTTGGAACGAACTGATGGCCCTTGGCCGTCAGCATCTACAGCAATATCCAGATTCGTTCACAAAACTTTGTGCAACAATTCAACCAAGCGACGTCGCTACGATCTTGTACACCTCTGGCACTACGGGGTTACCGAAAGGTGTGGTTCTCACCCACAAGCAAATTATCAGCGAAATTAGCGAAGTATTACCTTGCTGCGGGGTCAAAGAAGATGACATCAGTCTTAGCTTTTTACCCTATGCCCATATCATGGGACGCATCGAGCACTGGGCACATACATACATCGGCTTCACTATGGCCTTTGCGGAAAGCATTGAAAAAATCCGTGTGAATCTTTTAGATATTCGGCCAACATTTATGGTATCTGTGCCACGCATTTTTGAAAAAATCTATTCAGCGATTTGCTCTCAGACAGAGGCTCAGCCATTAAAGAAAAAACTTTTTGATTGGGCCCTGGGCGTTGGCAAACGAGTGGGTGAATTAAAAATTTCACGTCAAGCACTGCCTTTGGACTTACTTGCGCAGTACGAAATTGCACGCCGCTTGGTACTTAGAAAAATTTCAGATGCCTTTGGCGGCCGCATGCGTTTTGCCATCAGCGGTGGCGCCCCAATCGCCAAAGAAATTGCCATGTTCTTTCACTCGGCCAATATTTTGATTCTTGAAGGCTATGGCCTGACAGAAACAACGGCAGCAATCACGATCAATACCCCATACAATTATAAATTCGGCACTGTGGGTCGCCCTTTCGGTGATGTAAAAATCAAAATTGCGGATGACGGCGAGATTCTAGTTAAAAGCGACAAAGTGATGAAAGAGTACTTCAACAATCCTCAGGCAACACAAGAGGTCTTCACTGATGGCTGGTTTCACACTGGTGATATCGGTGAAATCACCGACGGCGGCGAAATTCGCATCACCGATCGTAAAAAAGATCTGATCAAGACAGCCGGCGGCAAATATGTGGCACCACAAAAGCTTGAAAATTTACTGAAGCTCTATCCAATCGTTGGCCATGTGCTTATTCACGGTGATCAGAAAAAGTACATCGTAGCTTTGCTGACGTTAGATAAAGTAGCGCTAGAGCAGATCGCAAAAGACAGAGGCATCGCTTACAAAGAGTGGACTGAACTCACGGGTCACGCTGTGATTACAGACATGATTCGCAAGTTCATGACTGAAGTGAATGCGCAGCTTGCGAACTACGAAACTATTAAGAAGTATTTGATCCTGCCCACTGAGTTCACGGTGGAGGGCGGCGAACTGACTCCATCATTGAAAGTGAAACGGAAAATGCTGGATAAGAAGTTCACTGCGCAGATCGAGACTTTGTATCACTAGTTGTGATTTAGGTCTGGGATTTTTTATAGCAGTGATAGGTGGATTCGTGAGTGGGGCCGTCCATGTGCACGCCTTTCAGATGGCCGTCGTGGCCATCTGACCACAGTACATCCTTAAACTCGCTCCTGATTTTCCCTGATTTTATAGAGTTCTGATAGTACCCTATCAGAACTGCTGATTGAGCCACTGATTTAGCATAAAACAATTAAACAAGTCGAAATCGGAGTAGCAAAAATCTTGTCGAAGGAACTTCCCATCACAGATAAATTCGAATACCCACCGTACCCAAAATCCCTGAAAAATTCAATGAACGTTCGTTACCGTCTACATCAAGTACGGTTGAGCCGCTTGTCTGTGCCCCTGTAAAAGTGGTCACATCTTTTGCGTAGGTTAATTTGCTAAACTTCAAACTTCTGTAACCAAGCTCTACTACAAAAGTTGTGCTATCTGAGGTATGAATTTCAGCGCCAGCTCCACCATAGTATTCGCTCGCTGTGCCTTTGGATTCGACTGTATGATCTGTGACACCCGCATAGGCGGCTTGCCCTGCGACTGTTAAGACGTACTGATTTTTCATTGTTAAATTGGCAGTACCAACGCTGCCGACAGCATAGATGCGATAGCTAGTGCCTTTGTTTAGATTTATTTCTAATCCAACCTTTGGCACAAAACCTAACAAATCACTATTCACCGTATACAGATCACCCGAGCCATTAGAGGCCATCACATCTTTCAGCTTTGTCGGAGTGATCATCCCGATACCAAAACGCAAACTTAAGACTGGCGTTGAATAGATAAAACCGAACTCGCCACCCAGGCTTGAAGTGTATCCGCTGCTGTAGCTAACACCACCCGTGCTTTCGTTTTCAAAGGCTGTTTTAGCAATGGCCGAAGTCCCTGCATTGAAAAGTAAATAGCTTGCTACTTTTTCTTCGGTAATATTGAAAACACGAGCCTCTGCCGCATGAGCAGAAAAAAGCAAAAATATACTTAAACAGTGCGAGCGTAAAAAAAAGCCCATAGTTCACCTACTCTATTGAGAGATCAGATCCAGAACCACGCGACTTGTTTGTTTTTTACCTGCCACTTGCATGACACGCACTTTTGTATTTGGCTTCAGATCCAATGAAAGAATCAAAGTGCTATCGATAGGATCTAAAGCTAAAGCAGTTTTTTTAACGGCCATGGATTTTTGAAAAATGTTAGCAATTCTTTGCGCGTCTACATTGGAATGAGGCATCTGCGCCATATTCACAATCAATCTTTGCGGATTGTTTTTGAGCTCTACATGAAAATACCCAGGCAGGCCACGAATCGCCTGACCATTTTTATCGCCGATATCCATCACCACACGTTCTACTTTTTTCTTTTTATCCTGAGAAAGACGCATACCTGTTAATGTGAAACCACCACCGGCCATACCGCCGATTTGTGAACCCGTGCCTTTTAAAAAGCGAATTTTTGCCGGAACGGCCGCTTGTGCATGGGCCGAAAAAGTACCGACAATTAGCGCTATTAAGACCTTCGACTTTATTTTTGAGTAAGATTTCATGCGTCCTCCGCAACATCAACAATGGTCAGATTTCTATCATTTTTTTGTTCAACAGCACCTTTACTATTTCAAGTACAGGTTTGTAATAAATACGACTCCCATTTTGCCATCTCGAAATAGACGCCCCTAGAGCAAGAATACCCCTGGCATAGGAATTGGACTAATAGGCTCGGATAACTTTTTTTGGGAGATTCTATGAAAAAGTGGGTTTTACTTTTGAGCGTATTATGTCTAACTGCCTGTGGAAATAAAGGCGGAGATGACAATAATAACAACAATTCGACGCCTCCGAATACAGCGACAACTCCTCTAGATAGCTCATGCCTACAAGGTGGAGCTTACTGCGACAATACTGTTTATAACCAGAATGGCTGGGTGGCTTACCCCAATTCGAACTATCAAAACTACCAAGGATATTACAATTTCTGCGCTTGTCCAGCGGGATATATGCCTGCCTACAATGGCAGCATTGGCTTGGGTTGTGTTAGAACTCGATATGTTCCGCAAACTTATTTTCAGTGGCAATTCGAATGGCAATCTGGCAACGGTGGCCGCAGATATCATTCAGTTTCTGGCTCAGTTAATTACGGCTACGCCTACGGAAATGGCAACGGAGCTAATCACGGCCAACAATCCAACACTCGCCCGCAATCCTCACAGGGAAGCAATTGTTTCCAAAACGTCGCACAATCATGCTTCGTAGGGCAGACGAATAACAACTGCTACAACGGCGGAATTTGCCAAGCCACAGGTGCCGGCAATCTAGGCGTTTGTACGAGCCGCGTTTCCAGCGGCGGCTACGGCAGATAAAAAATCATCATTTACAAGCTGCATTATGTGCAGTTTCTCGGGGCTCAGCTTGGATTAAACCAATCTGGGCCCTTTCCATTTTCACGCGCCGTGTGAAGGAAAAGGAAGCAGGTACCTTTCGGGCGGATTGTGTTAAAAAAAGCATTCTAGGAGAATGCTATGAATACACAAAATCCCCTCTTACAGGAATCCACTCTTAAAGACAATGCAGTCCCTTTTGACCAGATCAAAGTAGAGCACTACTTGCCGGCTATTGAAGAATCTATTCTGCTAGCCAAAAAGCAAATCGATGTGATCAAAAAAAATCCGGACGAACCCACATTTGAAAATACAATCGTCGCCTTAGAAACCACCGGCGAGCTATCTGGCATGATCGCGGGTGTATACAGCAATATGGAAGTGGCCAACGCCGATGAAAAATTGCAAGCCTTGGCAAAAGAAATTTACCCAAGACTCACAACACTCAGTTCAGATATCGAATTGGATGCCGATCTTTTTAAAAAAGTAAAATATGTCTTTGATAAAAAAGATTCGTTAAAATTATCACCTGAACAAAAAACATTGCTCGAGAAAAAATATCTAGGATTTGTTCGCAACGGTGCTTTGCTATCTTCTGAAGACAAAGAAAAATTACGTCAAATCGATCAAGAACTTTCAGTGCTAGGTCCAAAATTTTCTGAAAATGTTTTGAAAGCGACCAATGCTTTTGAAATGGTACTAGATAAAAAAGAAGAGCTTGCCGGACTTCCTGACGGAACCATCGAAGCAGCTTCGGCCGTGGCTGAAGCCAAAGGTTACAAAGGCAAATGGCTTTTCAATCTGCAGGGGCCTAGCTACACTCCGTTTATGACTTATGCGAAAGACCGTTCGCTTCGTCAAAAACTTTGGAAGGCTTATACTTCGCGCTCATACAACGATAAGTTTGATAACCAAGAAGTGACTTTAAAAATCGTTAAACTTCGTCACGACCGTGCGGTAATATTGGGCTATAAAACCCATGCGGATTTTGTATTGGCTGAACGTATGGCTAAAAATCCTACGACTGTTAAAAACTTTTTAGAAAAACTTTTAGCGGCTTCACATAAAGCCGGCGAACGTGATCTGAAAGAAGTACGCGACTTTGCTGCTAAAGAAGAAAATGTCACCGATGTCATGCCTTGGGATTTCAATTATTATTCTGAAAAACTAATAGAGGCCAAATACTCTTTCAACGAAGAGGACTTACGCCCGTACTTCAAACTTGAAAATGTGGTCGAAGGCGTTTTTGCACATGCACGCAAGCTGTATGGACTGAAATTTAAAGAAAATAAAGAGCTTCCAGTCTAT
>JANNCH010000416.1:0-1783 GCA_031386315.1 Pseudobdellovibrionaceae bacterium | reverse complement strand
GTTACCGCAAGAAAAGCTAGAACTTTTGCGCTACGGTATGGTTTTGGATGGTAAGCAGTTAAAACCCGCACAAGTCGAATGGATCAATCAGGATCAATTGCGTTTTATTTTGAACGAAGGTCGTAAGCGACAAATCCGTCGCATGTGCGAAGGCGTCGGCCTTCGAGTCGTGGGTTTGAAACGAGTGCGCATCGGAAAACTACGACTTGGAGAGCTGCCTGAGGGCATGTGGCGCTTTGTTGAAGATGATGAGCGTCTAGATTAACTTTGCTTGGCTTTTTCTTCGAGGCGGATTTTGTAGGGAATCAAAAACTCAGCGCGCAAGCTTTCATAATAATCGATTTCAGCCTCGGTAAATCCTGCCTTGCGACGAATCTCGCGGCTAATTTTTTCTACCCGCTTTGGCAATCGTTCTCGCAAAGCAAACATGCGTTCTGGAAAATCCGCCACCGAATCACGTTTTTCTTGTTGGCATATCTCGCGGTACCAGCGTGAACCAAAATCCACATGGCCAATCTCTTCAAAATTAATTTGCTTCACTATATTGCGAGTCCCCGGAGAGTTCACGCCCTCTAGTCGCTTCACAAGCCCCTCACCGGCCTCAAGACCGCTGCCTTCAAGGTAACGATGCACGATCAGTATGCGATCCAGAATGCTATCCTCGGGCGCAACTGCTGCCCACAAACCACAATGAACGGGCCAGTCACCCCACTGAAAACCAAGATCTTGAATACCTTCTAAGCACATACGCAGATGTTCGGATTCAGACATAGTCACATTGCGTAGCTCTTCGCGAAAACCATGGGGAGCTTCCGGAAATTCCACCAAAGTTCTAAGACCTAATTCCATGGCTTGAAGCTCGATACCCGCTAAATCGTGCAGCATGCGGGCAAGACCCTCTTTATGGGCAAAACCCATTTTAGGCGGATGCTGTTTGGCCTCAAGAACTACAATATCGCGGGCTGGGATGGATGGGACTAAGCTAGGACCTGCATGCATGCTTTGCGTACAAAGCTTCATTGCGTCGTCGCAATTCGGCCCAATATTCTTAATTTTATCCCAAATGGATGGATTTTCAAATGCCCACATAGGGGCCATGCATATCACTGCACCGTATATGGAGACAAGTGTATCTAGACAAGCTTAAGCAGTTTGTGATGTTATGGAATTCTTCAACTAAAGAGGTCGTAATGGGAAAATCGTGGAAAAATGCGGGCAAAGTTGAAAATGCCCAGAAAAAAGGACAAATATTCTCTAGATTCGCGCGTGAGATTCAAGTAGCGACACGTGCTGGCGGACCAGACCCGGCGACCAACTCTCGCCTACGTCTGGCTATCGATGCAGCAAAAAGTCATTCTTGCCCCAATGATACGATCGAGCGCGCCATTAAAAAAGGCTCGGGACAATCTGATGATGGTAAAGTCATCGAAGAAATCGTCTACGAAGGTTACGCACCCCACGGTGTTGGCGTCATCGTAGAATGCCAAACTGATAACAAACATCCAAGCAACAGAACCTTCAGCGCCTTGTTCCGCACGTACCGGGTGGACATGGGCACGCTGGCGCGGAAATGGCACTACCAAGCCTTTGGGCGCGTCTCTTCGTCTCCGACAATCTTGGCCGACGGCACCATAGTAATCGGCTCCGAGGATTTCGCGGTCTACGGCCTCAATCCAGCCAGCGGAGAAAAGAAATGGAGCTACCGCACCTCCCTAAGAGTCACAAGCTCACCTGCCATCGATGCCGACTCGACCGTGATCTACGTAGGCAGCGAAGACCTGCA
>JANNCH010000344.1:0-17639 GCA_031386315.1 Pseudobdellovibrionaceae bacterium | reverse complement strand
CAAAAATTTTGCTAAGCTTACATATTTCATATTACTTCCAATCTGTGCCGGCTTTTATCGTACATTCATCTTGCAGCCAGCAGTTCAACATCAATTAATACCTCAAAAATTATCTCGAGGCCAGAAATTTGTTGCTCTCGACAGATGGTATTAAACATTTTACTGTTTAAAGGGGAATCACTTCAATTTGTGAACTGAACTCATCTCTGAGTATTCCTTCAATTGCCATCAGTGTGCCAGATGTGGCACTGGGACAAGTGCCACACGCACCTTGGTAAAAAACATACAGTTTATTATCTTCGAATTTAACCACATCTAAATCGCCCCCATCACCCTGCAACCCAGGGCGAACAGTGCGATCTAAAATTTCTTCAATCTTTTGGACATCCGGGGACAAGCTAGCGCGGCGCAATTTTTTTTCGTCCACAGTCGTTTGATTCGGATTGTGCATCGCTATGCGAGTTTGAATAACTGAGCAGACTTCAGATTGTAAACGATCTACCTCTGCATCAAAGCTGTGTGTGATTGTAATTACATTCTGAAAAAAGTGAACTTGGCGGACACCTTCGACCTGAAAAAGTGAATTTGCTAGAATATTTTGTTCGGCCTCTTTAGGATCTGAATAGGTCGCCTTACCCTCATTCAAAACAGGACGGTCCAATACGAATTTCCATGCATTCGGATTCGGAGTTGCCTGGACACGAATTAAAACATCTTGGCTGCTCATAACAGTAACTCCCGCGCCTTCAGTATACCCTGATCCAACGCTTCAATATCATGATGATTGTTGTATATAGAAAATGAGGCTCGCACAGTTCCAGTAACGCCCATTCTTTGCATTAAAGGCTGCGTGCAATGATGCCCCGCACGCACAGCGATCCCCATTTTATCTAAGATTTGCGACACATCCGAGTGGTGCGCGCCTTTTAAATTAAACGATAAAATGGCGCCTTTGTTAGGTGCCTGACCAATTATTTCTAGCCCTGGAATCATACTTAATTTCGTCGTGGCAGTTTTTAGCAACTCATTATCCCATTGGTGGATATTGTCGATACCAATACTTTCAACAAAATTGATGGCAGCATGCAATCCAATAGCGCCTTCAATGTGTGGTGTGCCTGCTTCAAACTTAAACGGTATGTCGTTATAGGTGGTTTTTTGAATGCTCACCTGAGAAATCATGCTGCCGCCACCTTGATAGGGCGGCATTTTCTCAAGTAAATCACGACGCCCGTAAAGAGCGCCAAACCCGAATGGACCGAAAATTTTATGGGCTGAAAAGGCAAAAAAATCACAGTTCATTTTCTGTATGTCTGTTGCTGATTGAGCCACCCATTGTGCACCATCTACAAATACTTTGGCACCGTACTGATGAGCAGTTCTACATATACGTTCGATATCTACAAAGGTACCCAAAGTATTAGAGCAGGCCGTGATCGCCACCATTTTAACTTGTGGTCCAAGTTTGTTTTCAAAATCATGATAATCTAGCTCGCCACTATCTAAAACACGAATGGCTTTAACCTGTGCCTTTGTTTTTTCTGCTACCATTTGCCAAGGGACAATGTTCGCGTGGTGTTCCATCTCGGTGATTAATATTTCATCGCCCTCTTTCAAAAGCGGCAGCAAATAAGATTGTGCAACTAGATTCACTGCTTCAGTCGTGCCACGAACAAAAATAATTTCTTCCGCACTGGGTGCATTCAAAAAATTTGCCACTTTCGCACGGGCTTGTTCGAATGCTTGTGTCGCTTTGTCACTTAAATAGTGGGCTCCACGATGAACATTTGAAGACTCATAAAGATAAAAATGGCTGATGCGCTCAACTACACTGCGCGGCTTTAACGTAGTGGCGGCACTATCTAAGTAAACCAAATCACGACCGTTCACTTTTTGCTCAAGGGCCGGAAATTCAGCGCGTACTTTTGCAAATCGTTCGCTTAGAGAATTCATAAATGCTCCGTTGCGATGCAAGTGAAGGCCTTGTCTAATTTTTCTTTTAACCAATCTTGAGTTTTTTCATTGGCAATACGCTCGACAACTTCTGACAGAAAACCATAACTGAGCATAGTGATCGCTTTGGATTTTGGAATAGCTCGGCTTAAAAGATAAAATAATTCTTCTTTGTTCATCTGGCCCACCGTAGAGCCATGGGCCGCTTTGACATCATCCGCATCAATTTGCAGCATAGGCTTACTATCAGCTTCGGCTTTACGACTGAGTAATAAATTATTATTCAACTGTTCTGAATTCGCTTTTTGCGCATTTCGGCGAATTAATACTTTCCCACTAAATACTGCGCGTGATTCTCCATCTAGCAAACCCTTGTATAATTGATAGGTGTTGCAGTGGCCCACCACATGATCAATAGTTGTATTGTTATCCACGTGTTGATCAGCAACCACGGCATAGGCCCCATGCACGTGGGCAGCGCCACCCTCGCCGATCATTAGAACTTCCAATGTGTGACGACTCAGCTTCGCACCTGTCGAAAAAACCATGCTTTCAAGTTCAGCATTTTTACTAACACGCACTCTGCTAAGGCCAATGTGTCGTGCAGACATATTTTCTTCTTGGATTTTTACAAGTGAAGCTTTCGCATTTTCAGCAATATCCATTTCTACAACTGTGTTAGATACATAGTTTGTATGATCGCCTTGATGGGAAATTAAGAATTGCACTTGCGCACGCTGCTCGACAGATATTTTTAAGTACGCACTGATCAAAGCCGAGTCGCCCTGCGACCAAAATATAAAATTAATCGGTTTTGCGTGAGAGGTCTCTTTTTTTACAGTCAAAGAATACGAACGAGGGGTATACAGAGCATTCAGCGCCTCAATGCCGTCGACAAAAGATTCTTTTTCAAAACTGGTTTCAACCAGAGTCACGTCTGCAGGGAAATTTTGTGATAGTGTTTTATCCAAAACTCCATTGAAAAATACAATATTCACGAAATCTGGCGAAAAAGATTTTTTAATTGTGGCTAAATCATCATGAGAAGCTGCAATATTTAAAAGCGGTGACGGCTTATAATCATTTTCAGAGAAAAATTTAAGTGAAGTGTACTTCCAATCTTCATTCTGTCTTGTAGGCAAGCCTTGAGTACGTACATATTCCAATGCCTTTCTGCCCCTTGTGGCAGTACTTAAAGCTTGAAATTTGTCATAATGGTTTAATAAGTTCATCTTACTTCACCAACCAGTCGTAGCCTTTTTCTTCTAGCTTCAATGCCAAAGTGCTATCGCCTGTCTCGATAATCTTTCCATTCGCTAAAACGTGTACAAAGTCGGGTTTAATATAATCTAAAAGACGTTGGTAATGAGTCACCAACACAATCGCATTTTGCTTGCTGCGAAGTTTATTAACCCCCTCGGCAACTATACGAAGGGCGTCAATATCTAAGCCTGAGTCAGTTTCATCTAAGAGTGCTAAGCGAGGTGCTAAGACAGCCATTTGCAAAATTTCATTGCGCTTTTTTTCGCCGCCAGAAAATCCCACATTTACAGAACGATCTAGATATTCTGTTTTCATTTGCACAAGCTTCATTTTATTGTGCACAAATTCACGAAAATCACTTTCAATCATGGGCTCTGAACCTTGATGTTCTAGTACAGAGTTAAAAGCGGTATGCAGAAAAGTAAAATTACTCACGCCCGGGACTTCAATTGGATATTGAAACGCCAAAAAAATACCTTCTTTGGCTCTGACATCAGGATCCAACTCAAGCAAGTTTTGTTTTTTAAAATTAATTTCGTACGTCACTTCGCCCGAGGTCACTTCATAAGATGGATGTCCCGCTAAAATTTTTGAAAGAGTCGATTTGCCCGAGCCATTGGGTCCCATAATAGCATGAACTTCGCCGGCATTGACTGTGAGGTTCAAACCCTTCAGAATTTCTTTTTCTTCGACTCGTGCGTGCAAATTTTTAATTTCTAACATTTTAACCTACCGAATTTTCTAGTTTCATTTCAATCAACTTCACCGCTTCCACTGAAAACTCTAACGGAAGTTCTTTAAAAACTTCTTTGCAAAAACCATTTACCAACATTGAAATCGATTTTTCCATATTAAGTCCGCGGGACCGCAGATAAAAAATTTGATCTTCACTGATACGCGAAGTAGAGGCTTCATGTTCTAACGTCGCCGTATTATTTTTTACTTCAATATAAGGATATGTATTGGCACTGCTTTTATCGCCCACTAGCATCGAATCACACTGAGAATAATTACGAGCAAAATCGGCCGATGGCATGATTTTCACCTGACCACGGTATGAATTCACCGAATGGTCCGTCGAAATACCTTTCGAAATAATTGTGCTCTTGGTGTGCTTACCAATGTGAATCATTTTAGTGCCAGTGTCTGCTTGCATATAATCATGTGTCAATGCCACTGAATAGAATGCGCCTTCAGAGTAATCACCTTGCAAAATAACGGATGGATATTTCCAGGTGATGGCCGACCCTGATTCGACTTGTGTCCATGATATTTTAGAGTATTTACCTGTGCACTTTCCACGCTTTGTAACAAAATTATAGATTCCACCCCGACCGTTTTTATCGCCAGTATACCAATTTTGCACAGTCGAGTACTTGATCTCGGCTTTTTCTAAAGCGATTAGTTCTACAACGGCAGCGTGCAATTGATTCTCATCACGCTGGGGTGCCGTGCAGCCTTCAAGATAATTCACGAACGATCCTTCGTCCGCGACCAATAGTGTGCGCTCAAACTGTCCCGTGTCTTTCGCATTGATGCGAAAGTATGTAGATAAATCGATGGGACAACGAACACCCTTAGGGATATAGCAAAATGAGCCGTCAGTGAAAACCGCAGCATTCAAAGCCGCATAGTAATTATCTGTAAACGGTACGACTGATCCGAAGTATTTTTTTACCAGATCTGGATGCTTTTGAATAGCCTCAGAAATTGAACAAAAAATCACACCTGCTTTTTCTAAAACATCCGTATGCGTTGTTCCAACAGAAACCGAGTCAAAAACAACATCCATCGCAATACCAGAGATACGTTTTTGTTCGCCAAGGGGAATGCCTAGTCTTTCAAAAGTTTTGATCAACTCAGGGTCAAGCTCGTCCAAAGATTTCGGTTTATCACCGTCCATTTGTTTTTTCGGCGCAGAATAATAGCAAAGTGCTTGAAAATCTATTTTGGAATAATGCACATGAGCCCAAGTGGGCTCGGCCATGGATAGCCAATACTTGTAGGCCTTCAGACGATAATCTAACATCCATTCAGGTTCATTTTTCTTCGTAGAAATTTTTCGAATGATGTCTTCGTTGAGACCAAGACCGACAGTTTCAGTTTCTATATCTGTTGAAAAACCATATTTATATTCGTAGTTTTCGTTGTTATCCAAGAGTGACCTCCGCGCTTGCAATAGGCGAAGTCAATGTGCCACGATCAATAACTAGTAGCTCTTTCAAGCTTAATCCATGATAGAATTCTGTTAATTTTTTATTTAACAATGTAACAGGGGATACAATGTTGCAGGTGCCTTTAATTTCACAAGGGTTTTCATTGTGCAAGCATTTTACGAGGGCCGTAGGGCCATCAATCATTTCAACAAGATCATGAACAGAAACTTTTGAAAGGTCTTTGCAAATTTGATAGCCGCCAGACGCTCCTTGCTCTGAGCGTAGCAAACCTTTTTGAGCCATCACTTGCATCACACGGGCGGTGGCATCGAAAGGTGTTTTAAAAAGATCTGAAACTTCTTTTGCCGAAGTGAGCTCGCCAGGAATTTTTCCTGTCATATATTTAAGCGCCATTAATGCGTACTCAAATTTGCGATTGATCTTGTTCATTATCCACCCGATTCAAAGTGTCTTTACTTAGAGTTTTTAGATATTTCCTGAGAAAGCGTCTTTAGACGGACTAGCAAGTTAATCGAAAACCAAATGAAACTCAAGATTAAATACGCCTAAAAAAGGCGTATTTAAGATCTTAACATTAAGCTTCCAGCAGACATAGAAAAATATGGTGATTACAATTAGTTATAATGATAGCTCTGATTTATGGCCGTGAGGCACAAGGTGTAACTGGAGTAATATGAGACTGATTCTAACGACCCTTTTTGCTGCTATTGCTGTATTTCTAGTGATCCTCACAACTCGCATATGGGGTCTAGGACAAAAGTTTAATGACTTTGAACATCCTTTTTTGATGGGAAATACACCTTATATTGTTGCGAAAGTGAATACACTGCCGGCAATTGAACAAGCTATTGCTCTTAAAAAAGACGTTATTATTTGGCTTGATGCACGCCTGTCTGCGGACAATGTAATCTTTCTTTTAGATAAGTCTCAGGATCAAAAGTTTCTAGAGATGAAAAAGAAAGAGCAAGATGCGAATCTCTCAAGTTTTGTGCTTAAAGGCGGAAAGCTTTCTCATTATGCATGGGAAGAGATCAACGAATTTTATAAATCAACACCTACAATAAAAGAAATTTATAAAAAATTTCCCACACAAAGATTTGTGGTTAATCTTGTGGATAACGCCCTAGATGTGAATTCAACTATTGTATCCGAACTAAAAGATGTAAATTCAGAAAACAGAACCCTCATTCAAAGCGATACTCTTGTCGTTATGACTAGCACAAAAGATATAAAGCCCGATTGGGTTTACGGAACATCACAGGCTGACTTGATGCGCATGATGTCTTTTGATTCGATGTGGATTTTGCCGTCGACGCAGTTCAAAGGTGATGTTTTTATTTCACGTTTTACAATTATGAAAAGGCCCGCATTCAATGACGACACCATCACAGAGATGAAACGCCGTCATAAAAAAATATTTTTAGGTCCTATCTCAAGCAAAGAACAATTTGATGATGCAAAACGTTTAGACGCCGATGCCTACATCACCGAGGATTTGCCTCAACTAGTTCAATGGCTGGACCTAGGTCAGGCTCAATAGAGTTGCTCAGATGACATTTTAGTTTTAGTCTATGGTGTGGAGGATTTGATATGGCCGCACCTGCTGTTTCTGTTAATACAAGCGCCGTCGATGCGTTGACGAGTGCTAGTCCCGTTGTTCAACTAACCTTACTTATTTTAGTAGGACTTTCTATTTTTTGTTGGGCCATTGCCTGGTCAAAATATCAACACTTCAAAAAATTAAACAAAGCTGACGAGCAATTTCTTGGCAAGTTTTGGAAGGTCAATTCGCTTGATACTTTGTATGAAGATCTTGATCAATATAAAGATTCAAGTTTAGCACGCGTCTTTCGTGCAGCTTATTTAGAAATGAAAAAACTTGCTGAATCTCCGATGCTTGCAAAAGCTGAGGGAGATAAACCTATCTTGTCGGGCATCGACAACTTGGATCGTGTTCTGCGCAAGGCCAGCGAAAACGAGCTCGCACATCTTGAATCTCGCTTAACGGTCTTAGCAACAACAGGAAGCACCGGTCCTTTCATTGGTCTTTTTGGTACCGTGTGGGGGATCATGGGATCCTTTCATAAAATTGGACAAACCGGATCAGCTAGCTTAGCAGTCGTTGCACCTGGTATTTCTGAAGCTTTGATCGCCACTGCGATTGGCTTGGCTGCGGCGATTCCTGCGGTGGTTCTTTACAATAGTTTTATTTCAAAAATTCGTCGCGAAGAAATCAGTTTAAATAATTTCAGTGCTGACTTCTTAAATATCGTAAAACGTAACTTTTTTCAGGGAACATAAAATGGGCATGGGATCTGGCAAAAGCGGACGAGCCCGCGCCACAATGAGTGAAATCAATGTGACTCCATTAGTGGATGTCATGTTGGTTTTATTGATCATGTTCATGGTAACGACGCCGCTGATGCAACAAGGTATTGAGGTGGATTTACCTAAGACTTCTGCTTATGGCGTCGAGCCCAGCGAAGAGCCATTTGTATTAGTCATCGAAGCCAATCAGCATATGACAATAGCTAAACAAAGAATTCAGATGAATGATCTGAAAGCAAAAATCAAAGCAATCTTTGAAAATAAAAAAAATAAACAGGTCTACATTCAAGCAGACCGCAAAGTGGACTACGGCATCGTGGCAGAAGCCATGGCCGAAGTACGCGCTGCCGGGGTGTTTAATATTGGCCTCATAACATCACCGAAAATAGACAAGTGAACCAAAAAGAATACAGAGAACCTCAGCTGAAGGATGAAAAAATGAACAAGGCCATTACGGTCTCTGTTCTTTTTCACGCGGCTATTTTCTTTATATTTGCCGTGAAGGCCATTTTTTTTGCACATGAGCAAATTGATTTCGCTGCAGCCATTCGCGTGGATATGGTCGCATTACCAGACAAGGTTGACCCGATCTCTATGCCTCCACCCGAAGCACCCGAGGCTGCTAAAACTGAAATTGCTAAATCAGAGCCCAAGCCTACACCAACACCTGTGGCTAAGGTTGAAAAGCCACCGCCTGCTAAAAAAGAACTCGAAGCTGTGAATTTGGATAAACAAAAATCAAAAGAAAAAGCCGCGCTAGACAAATTAAAAGCTATGGCCGCGTTCGATAAAATTAAAGACGATGTTACCAACGAACAAAAAAAAGATGCGGAAGCAAAAAAAACAACAGCTGCAAAAGTAAAAGGCAATGTTCTATCTGCAGGCACCGCACTAACGGGTCTTTCCAAATTACAGCACGATACATACATTTCAGATCTTGATACACATATCAAACAGCACTGGGCTTTGCCTGAGTGGCTTTCAAAAAAAGACTACAAGGCACAGGTTCGTGTGCGTATCGACGAAACTGGAAAAATCATTTCAAGACAAATCACAAAATCCAGTGGAAACCCAAGTTATGATGCCGAGGTATTGGCAACAGTTGATAAGTCAGCACCCTTTCCGCGGCCACCCGAAAAATTTATTGCCATTGTCGAAGTTGATGGGATTTTAGTTGGCTTCCCAGAATAGTTTTTAGCAAAGGAGATCCGTATGCGCAAAATTCTAATGACAACCCTGACGTTATTTTTAGGGATAGGTTTAATATCTGAGACAGCCTTTGCACAAGGCACAGGTATTTACATCAAGCTTGGTGAAGCAAAAACTAAAAAAAGTTTGTTGGCAATGCCCGCTTTGCAATACTTTGGTAGCTCAACTTCAAAATCACAGGCAGCAGGCACCGATATCTTTTCTACACTGACAAATGACCTGAACGTTTCTTCTTACTTTCAGTTTGTGCCACAAAGTGCTTATCTTGAAGACACTGCAAAGACCGGTTTAACTCCAGGCGGAGCCAACGGATTTAAATTCACTAGTTGGACTCCAGTTGGAGCCGAATTTCTTATTCGCATGGGCTACACCATTGTTGGCAATGAGCTGACACTCGAGACGTACACCTATCATATTCCGCAGGCTAAATTGATATTCGGGAAAAAATATAAAGGTAATATCTCAAGCGTGCGCAGAATTGCACACACATTCGCAAATGACATTTTAAAAGAACTCACCGGAAAAACCGGAATGTTTCTATCTAAAGTTGTAGCCACGAGCGATCGTGCAGGCGGACAGTTTAAAGAAGTTTATGTTATGGACTGGGATGGATCTGATGTTGATAAAATTACCAACTTAAAAACGATTGCTATTTCACCCGCATGGTCGCCCGATGCAACTAAAATTGCTTACACCGCTTATGTTGCACGTGGAAAAGGTAAATTTAGAAATGCTGATTTGTTCTTACATGACTTAACCACTGGCAAATCGGCGCTCACATCCTACCGTCAAGGCATCAACTCGGGCGCAAGTTTCGCACCCGATAATAAGCACATTTTCTTAACAATTTCTGAGGGCAAAAGCCCTGACATTTACAAAATGGCATTCGATGGTACTTTGGTTAAAAAAATCACAGCCGGCCCTAATGCGGCAATGAATGTCGAGCCTACAGTGAGTCCTGATGGTTCTAAAGTTGCGTTTTCATCGGATCGTGTCGGGCGCCCTATGATTTACATAATGGATGCCGATGGTTCGAACGCAAAACGTATTACTTTTGCCGGAGTGTTTAACTCTAGCCCTAGTTGGTCACCGGATGGTAAAAAATTGGCTTTTGCTGGTCAAAGTGAAAATCATTTCGATATTTTTGTGGTAGATGCTGACGGCACAAATATGATTCGACTGACTTCCGCTAAAAAACCAAACGGACGAGGGGCAAGCAATGAAGACCCAAGCTTTTCGCCGGATGGTCGCTTTGTGATGTTCACCTCAAACCGCACTGGCAAAAATCAAATATATATTTCGACAGCGGATGGCTCTGAAGAGCGTCGCGTGACGACAGACAATCACAACTACTTCAAACCAAAGTGGTCAAACAACATTGACTAAACTGCCAGAAATTACTGATTATGAGGCTTCATTCTTAAAAGAAGCCTCTCTAGTTTCTTCTGCCGTTCATACTTATATTGAGCAGAAGCCTTCTATAGATTCAGAAAATAATTTTCGTTACACTCGTAATCAAAAATGGCTGCGAGCTGCTTTGGCTAGTCTTCAAGGTCAAAGCTCTGAAGCTGTTTGTCTTTTTTGGAGTCAAACCGCGGATGAACTTTTACAAAAAGCCTTCGTTGAATCTTTTGCCAATCAAGATATTGCACTTTTTGCATTCGGTAAACTAGGCTCGAACGAATTAAATCTTAGCTCTGATGTGGATATTTTGCTTGTTAGTAACGAGGGCTTTGACTGGCAAGCGAGCTTACGCAAATTTCAAAAGCTATTGGGCGAAAGAAACTCTTACGGCTTTGTATTTCGTCTAGATTTTGATTTAAGACCTGGTGGGCGTAACGGCCCCTTGGTGCCCACCACAGATCAACTCAAGGATTATTACGGAAACTATGGTGAAACATGGGAACGTTTAGCTTTCGTTCGTCTGCGGTTTATTACTGGCGACCCTACTATTCAAACTGACGTCATGCATTTTGCACAAAAATTTACCTATCGTCGTCACTTAGATTTTACTCTTTTAGAAGATCTTAAAAATTTACGACAAAAAATTCACGCGCACTATTGGACAAGAACGCAGAAAGATCAAATTGATCTAAAGCTAGGAATTGGCGGCATTCGTGATATTGAACTATTTGTACATGCCCTTCAAGTCGTCCACGGCGGCAAAGATAAATCATTGCAAATAGCCACCACACACGGTGCCTTAAAAAAAATTGCCGAGAAAAATTTACTCTCTGCAACTGAAGTGAATTTTTTATTAAGTCATTATTGGAACCTGCGCATGATCGAAAATTATGTACAGGCCCTCAATGACGAACAAACGCATATTTTAAATTTGAACTCACAGTATCCAGAATTTATTCAAAAACAAATTGGCAATCTAACTGCAGACTTGCATCGTTGTGACACTTTAGTGAGTACACTTTTAGGTCATGCCCCTCTGCGTTCGGAAAATAGTTTTGATCTTAAAAAGTTGAATGTATCTGAACAAATTATCGAAGACTATTGGCAAGATATTTTGTGCCAAGAAGCCCTTTCGCACACAAAAGAACGAGATGAAGTTGCACGAATAAAATTCTTAGAAGAATTTTTGACTGAGGTTCACTCTCAGAAAGGTGACGTCAATCGAGCTATTATTTTACTTAAAGATTTTATTCGCGCTACCCGCGCCAAAGCGACCTTTTTTTCTTTGCTCTTGCGCGAACGTAAACTTTTAACTGAGCTCGCATGGCTTTTTGGTCATTCCCCCTATCTTTCGCGCATTCTATGTCATCGTCCCGAGCTACTTGATAGCTTCGTTTATCGTTCTCAGGACAAAATTTCGGATGATTGGTCCCTGCTATTAGAAGAGCTTTCTGAAAAAAAATTGCTGTCTGAAGTTATCAACGGCAGCGCTTTTTTACGTCACAATGATATTTTGAAACTGACTGAAAACCTTAGCAGCACTGCTGACGCTGTTGTTTTGGCATTGCTTGAGCGACTCAAGACTGAATATCCAACAGATATGAAGGTTCTTGCCCTTGGTAAATGGGGCGGTCGTGAAATGGGATTCAATTCAGATTTAGATTTCATATTTGTCGCTTCGGGCGATCATTCTGAAAATGACAGTAAACTTTCTCGGCGAATGATTTCACGACTTACAGATGCTCACAAGGGTGGGTCTATCTATTTAATTGATATGCGACTGCGCCCTTCTGGAAAGGCAGGTCCACTGGTCATAAGTGAAAAAAACCTCGAGATTTATTTGCGAGACGAGGCCTCGGCTTGGGAGCGCCAAGCCTATTTGAAAGCCCGTTGGATCGGCGGCGAAGGTATCGACATACGTGGTCTTTGCACAGCGAAGTCGTTAAGTAAATCCGAACTTATTGAACTTCATCATATCCAGCAAGAGCTCAGCAAAAAGGCTCTAGATCTTGATTTAAAATACAGCCCCGGTGGACTCATTGATATTGAGTTTGCAGCACAAATCTATTGCTTAGATCAAAAGCGATCCCCGAAGGGCTCTAGTACTTTGGACTTTCTGGATGAATTGGCTCCTCATTCTGCAAGTTTGACACGAAATTACCTACGCCTGCGTCAGATCGAACAGATGTTACAGCTTGTGGCGTCAGAACACCTTACCAAACTAGACCAAAATCATGAGTCATTTCCATTTCTTGCCATAGCGCTTCAAGTAACTCCCCAACAACTCAAAATTGAGCTGAGTTCGCTATTTTCTGAAAGCTTACATGCCCTTAATGAACTTGACCCCCGCAGACGTCCTCACTAAAACTGATACGGTTGGACTTAAGTCGAAAGGGAATACATGCCTTATAAGATGCAAATTCATAAGATTTTGTGGATTTATCTGTTCGCGTTTTTACTTTTAGCATTCAGCTTCCACTCAGAAGCTAAATCGCCTAAGAAAGATAAACCAGCGAAAGACAAAGAAACAGCAGCAGCTGACACTAAGAAGGGGAAAGAAATGTTCGCACTATTTGAAACAAACAAAGGTAACTTCAAAGTTAAACTTTTTAACGAGAAATCGCCAAAAACAGTTGAGAACTTTGTAGGCCTTGCGGACGGCACTAAAGAGTGGGCGGATCCTAAAACTGGTAAGCAAGTTAAAAGACCATTCTATGATGGTTTGGCATTTCACCGCGTAATTCCGAATTTCATGATTCAAGGTGGTTGCCCACTCGGTAACGGCACTGGTGGCCCAGGTTACAAATTCAATGATGAATTTTCTGACTTGAAACACGATAAAGCAGGCTATCTTTCAATGGCGAATGCGGGACCTAACACAAACGGCTCTCAGTTTTTCGTAACAGTGGCTGCAACACCTTGGTTGGATGGTCGTCATACGATCTTCGGCGAAGTTGTTGAGGGCTACGATATCGTAGATGCGATGTCGAAAGTAAAAACTGGCGCAATGGATAAACCAGCTGAACCTATCGTAATCACACACGTTAAAATAGTTAAGTAAGCTATCGTCTCATTCTGAGATCGTGTTTACTTCGTAGACAAGCCCAAGACAAACTTGGGCTTTTTCTTTTTTTTAAGCCTTCTAGCTCAATACGCTTCATCTTACTGGGCATCTACTTTGCTTTTAACCCTATTGAGAACTGATACTCTATAAGGTTGGCGAAAAAAGTACTTCTTCTTTCATCCATAAATAGACAACGCCTAAGCACCCCACCGTCTTGATATGAGACAAGTGGTATGTTGCCGAAGCACAAATGTTGGACCGGCTTTTGAAATAGAGTGTTTTGAATGTTTTATAAATAACAAGCCTCTCTAGGCGCCAGGAAAGCGCGCAAATTGAGGTAACTGTAAAGAATATAGACAAGAAAAGGGAGTCCACATGAAGAAGCAATTAGTTATGGGAATGGCAATGGCAGTATCTGTATCTTTTTCGGTAAATGCTATCGCAGCAGGCACAGCAGCCCGCTCGGTAGACGTTCGTATCGAATACAATAAGGCCGTAGAAAAAAAATACGAGCTTAAAGGTAAAACTGCAGCGAACATGTCCAAAGTTGAATTGAAAGCTGCTCACGAGCGTCTTTTGAAAGACATCGACTTGGGCAAAGATGCACGTGGAAACCCACTGACGGCGACTCAGTTTTCAGGCTCTTTGAGCAAAAGACCAACTGAATCACTTGAAATTTTAAAATCTGTAGCAGCATTAGATATGATGATTGCCAAAGGTGGCAAAGAAGCTAGCAAAAAATCTTTGGATGCAATCGCTGAAACAAGAGAAGCACTGTTAGTTGTTCTTTTGAACGCTAAAAAAATTGATGCTTTCCAAGGCCCTTCAAACCCAGCACTTATGTCAGATGCACAATTCAAAGCAGCCACTGAAGGTTTAAACAAACTTTTAGCAGAAGCCCCGAAAGTAGTTTCTGAAAAATACACTTCTGAAGAAGGCGCAGGCGCAGTAAAAGTCATGAATGCATTGAAAGAAGTTTTGAAAGAAAATTCATCTTTGACGACTCAAGAAGCTTTTGTTGAAGCCGTTATGAGAGCTAAGTTCAGCCACTTGGATCCGAAAGCAGCTCGTGCTGAGGCCAACAAGTTGCTAGAAAAATACAAAGACTGTGTTTAATAGTTAAGTTTTTCTAAAATATGGCTAGGTGCAAACCTGGCCATATTTATTTTCTATTAGTGGCGTTCCTATGTTGTACGTAAGCTCACTAAAAAAAGGCCGTTAGGCCGTCTGCCATTTGGGCACTATCACTCATCACACCCTTGATATTTGCGACATCATCATTTGCATCAAGCTATTACGATAATCTTCAATTTTTTAGAAATGCTCTACAAGTCGGTTACTTTTCGACTAAGGGACTTGAGCACTTTTTCGATCTCTGCGCTGGGATCAACAGTCTTTCGCCAGCATAAAAAACAGTAATCAAGCCGCCAAGAAAAACGCCGCAGAGGGCAAATTGCACGATACAATTCCACTCAACCACACCCTCAAGTTGATGTCGTTAGCATTCAAAGACTAGAATCCAAACCTCAAGGGCGCCGCACAAACAAAAGAAGAAATACTGCGAGACACCGTAAGCAAAATACCGCTGACAAAAAATGGTATTTTCAACAATTACAGTCACTCTTTGCATCTACACACTAGACTTTCAACAGTCGAGAATTTAGTCTATGATAAATGACTATGCTTGAATGGCTTCTTCATCTAGACAATATCATCTTCACTCAGATCAATTCTGTCTGGAATCATCCTTGGACAGATAGCTTTTTTCCGTTCATTACTGATTTGCATAAAAACTTTGGTTTTAAATACATCTTTACCCCACTTGTTATTATTTTTTTCATGTCTCGGCGGGGAATAAAAAATGGATTCGTTATATTTATTTTTTCAATACTCGCAATTTCTCTAGCAGATGGTATTGGCAATCATGGCTTTAAAAAAACATTTCAGCGACCAAGACCTTTTGAAAATGCAGAACTGCACGTTATTCAACGCAGCCCCGCCGGTGGGTATAGTTTTGTATCTAACCACTCTACGAATAACTTTGCTTTTGCCACAACGGTAAGTGCATTCTTCCCACCTGTACGAATACTGCTATTCACCATCGCGGTGCTCGTCAGCTATAGTCGCATCTATAATGGCGTTCACTATCCAAGTGATGTTCTGTGTGGCGCTGTCATTGGTATTTTATCGGGCTTGGCTATGATTTATGCGTGTCGAAAAACATTGCAAAAATTAAATGAAAAAAAAGAGGTTCCTTCATGAAAAAAGTTCTAGTGACCGGAGCCAACGGTTTTTTAGGCAGTTGGCTGACTCGTGCATTGGTTGACCAAGGTCATGAAGTTTATGCCCTTGTTCGACGAAATAGTGACCTGAGTGAATTGGAAGGTATCGACTGCAAGCATCTCTATGGGGACGTAACAGATATTCTTAGCTTGCTTGAAGCTTTTAAAGATATGGATTCTGTTTTTCATTTGGCGGGCGTTGTTGCATATAAAAAATCTCAACGTTCACAAATGGAAAAAGTGAATGTGACAGGGACAGCGAATGTTGTGCAAGTATGTCGCGAGCACAAAGTTCGAAAGCTTGTCTATTTATCTTCAGTTACAGCTGTTGGTGCGGGCTTCACACCAGAGCAAATTTTCAACGAAGAATCTGTCTACAATATTTCACAGCTTGATTTAGGGTATTTTGAAACAAAAAAATCCGCTGAAGAAATTGTGCGGACTGCATGTAAAAAAAATGAAGTGGACGCTGTGATTCTTAATCCGAGCACAATCTACGGACCTGGGGATGCAAAAAAGGGCAGCCGTAAAATGCAGGTCAAAGTAGCCCAAGGTAAATTTAAATTTTATACCTCGGGTGGTGTCAATGTTGTGGCTGTTCAAGATGTCGTTGATGGAATTATTGCTGCTTGGAAAAAGGGGCGCAAGGGTGAACGCTACATTTTGAGTGGTGAAAATATGTTGATCAAAGATCTTTTTGCAATGATCGCAAATGAAGCCCACCAATCACCGCCTAGTCGTCAAATACCTAATTGGCTATTGCACGGCCTTGGTATTTTTGGTGACACTCTTGAAAGAATTGGACTTAAGGGTTCCATTAGCCAAGAAAATGCCTGGAGCTCGACTCTGTTTCACTGGTTTGACAACAGCAAAGCCAAGCAAGAACTCGGTTTCAACCCTCGTCCCGCCAAAGAGGCTATTCATAACAGCGTACAGTGGATGAAAGATCATTCTTTAGTTAAATAAGAGTTAAAATTCATATGAAAAAAATTGGTTTGCTCATAGTCATCTTTATTTTAATTGCCCTATCGGGTGCTGCATTTGTTTACTCACAAATCCCAAGTGAAGCTGAAATCAAAGGCTGCATTGTTACAAAGATGTACCATGTGAATTTGTGCCCTGGCTCTGCAAACTATACGGCGCTTAGAAACATATCCCCATTTTTACAAAAAGCCGTCGTACTGACTGAAGATTCAGATTTTTGGAACCATAAGGGCTTCGATTGGGAATCCATCGAAAAAAATGCCAAAGAAAATTGGGAAAAGGGTGCATACGCAAAAGGTGGATCCACCATCACACAGCAGCTAGCAAAAAATATGTTTCTTTACAAAGACAAGTCACTGATTCGCAAGGGACTTGAAGCCATTATCACAAAAAAAATAGAAAAGACCCTCAAGAAAAAGGAAATTTTAGAGCGTTATTTGAATGTTGTAGAGTTTGGCAAAGAAATTTATGGTGTTAAATCTGCTGCACGTTTTTATTTCAAAAAATTCCCAGCCGAATTGAATGTTGCCGAATCTGCATTTTTAGCTATGGTTCTGCCCAGCCCCATTAAATATTCACGATCCTATTTTAAAAAAGACCTGACATCATTTGCTCGCAAACGCATGTCACAGATTATTTCAAGTATGTATCGATACAACCGCATTTCTCAGACAGAATACGATGTTGCCACGACTCAACTAGAAAGCTTCTTTAATGAAAAGACCTCTGTTGTGCAGCCTGAAGATATGGGTGGCGAAGAAGATACTACGACCCTTGAAGAGCTCGAGAATCTTTCACACGAAGAAGAATAATTTTACTTCAGTAATTTTTCGCTGATGCGTCTGACTGAGATATTCATCATAACAATACAGGCGATGAGCAAAAGAGCTACGTGCAACCCAATCATCCAGGAAAATCCATGGTGCAGAATTCCACGCACTGCCGCCACCCCATGGGTGAGCGGAAACAGGTAAG
>JANNCH010000327.1:0-2333 GCA_031386315.1 Pseudobdellovibrionaceae bacterium | reverse complement strand
GGGTTCTAGCCAAGAGTATTTTTTGTCATAGGCTCTGAAATCCATGCCCTGAAATATCCCATATTTATGCAAAAGACTGAGCAGGGGATTTGTATCTCTGTACTGAATAGTATTGCTCTTAAAATAGAGCGCACTTTCATGGGATCCAAACCAATCCATCAAGCGCCATTCTTTTTTCGTTAGATCATAAATCAAATTATCTCGGTGCATATCGCCCACGACTGCAAATGAGTAAGTGGCTTTCGCAAATTCTTGAAATTGTTCCATGATCTCTGCCGTTGAATAGGCGTCGACGATGGTAGATTTACCGAGCATTCGATTGAGGAAGTTGCTGGTATTGTTTTTCGTAGTTCGATCGACAAATTCTGCAAAGGTGATAAAGGGTCCAGAAACTTTTTCAACTAGAACATACTCACGATTGAAGGGACCAAATAATTCCAATGCCGGAATTTTTGATTCTTTAATGGCGCGGTATCCTCGAACATAAGAATGAATATAACTGAGTGTAGCTGTTTTTAAAGGAATGCGTAACGCTTTGCTGGGATCTTCTTGGATAGATACAACAAGGGTCGTGGCCCCATGTCCTAGGATTTTATCTACGGTGAATTTGTTGCCATCTGAAAATGTTAAAACATCACCATGCTGTATGTTTAGAACTATGTTGTCATAATGGGCATTGATTTGATTTCCACTGAATAGATCTATAGTCGACTGCGCAAAGGCCAGCGAAAGCCCAACGATATTGATGAATGCTAGAATAAGAAAAAATCGCAAATAAGCCTTCAAGAAAAACCTGTCCCCATAGGGGCAACGCTTGTTCATAGTTTATACAAATCCACAGGCTCAGATATTCATAAAGTTGAGATGAATAGCTGAGGGTGTCTACCTAGGTATGATTGCAAGTTGCTGGCCTGTCTCATTTTGAGAATAGGCCTCGAGCTTCGAATGCTAGATGTGATTGACATATTGTCACATATAGATGACAAATCTAAGTTAGAGGCGCTATGAAGCACGGTACTAAATTTAAAAAATATTTAGAAGAAAACTTGAATGATCCAAAGTTTGCGGCCGAATATCTTGTTGCAGCACTTGAGCAGGGCGATAACAAATTTTTAACTGAGGCAATGCTAACAGTTGTAAAGGTCCACGGTGCCTCAAAGACTGCTGGTGAAGCAGGGATTGCGCGGCAGGCCGTTTACAAGATGCTAACAAATGATGGGAATCCATCATTTAAAAATATTGTGAAGTTATTAGAAGTAATGGGCCTAGAGATCACCATACGGGCGAAAAGAAAAAAAAGTTCTTAATTATTTACTCTGCGAATAGCTATAAAGCGCAATACTTGCTGCAACCGTTGCGTTCAATGATTCTACGGGTCCAGTCGCAATTTTGATACGATGAAGAATCGGCAATCTTTGTATGCCGGGTCCTTCTTCACCCACCAATAAGCGAACATCTTTAGGCCATGCAAATTGTGCGATGTCTTTGCCGTGCATATCTAAAGCATGAAGGCCGTCCATTTGTGGTACGACGTCTTCTAATTTTCCAACTTTCACAAGTGGAATTTGTAGCAGAGATCCCGCAGAGGCTTTGATGGCTTTTGGTAAATACGGATTGGCAGATTCTTCGGTCAAAATAAATTTTTGTGCACCAAAGGCCATGGCGGATCTTGCTAGGGCTCCAAGATTCGAAGGGTCGCCTAAGGGGCAAACAACTTCAAGGCCGCGCGGTTTTTCAGAGGCATCAATGCTTGCAATTTCTTTGGGCTCAAGGACCAAAAGATTGAAGTGAGTGCCCACGAAGTCGATCTCATTGAACAAAGGCTTTGCGAGTTTAAAAAGTGGAACTCGTGTGAACTTTGCAGCCGCTGGATGCGAAGGAGTGATAGCAGTCATGCCTTCCATAATAACTTCGGCTTTAATTTTATGCGTGGGATTTTTTAGAAATTCACGGATTAGTTTCTCGCCCATCAAGAAAAATTCTTGATGTTTGCGAATACCACGTGAGCTGTTCAAGTCTTGCCAACGTTTGAAGTGATCATTTGTCTTTGCACTGATTTCGATCATAACATTAAGTCCATTTCTTACGTTCGGCTGAGCTGAGTTCTTCTAGTAGCAAATCACTCTCGGGGTCGTCGTCTGGCAAGGCCGCATGTTTGATTTTTTCAAAAACCACCAAGCGTCGATCATGTGTGGTGTGTGGCAATGAATAAGCAACGTCGGCTTTTAGTCGATAGAATTCGGACCATGTATCTAGGGCAGGCTGAATTTCGGGATCGACTCCGGGGCCCTTCATAAAATACACACAGCCACCCAATTGCAGTGAGCTGATCA
>JANNCH010000305.1:0-3266 GCA_031386315.1 Pseudobdellovibrionaceae bacterium | reverse complement strand
CCAGCGGCGGCAATAGCTCCGGCTGAGCCAGTTGCAGCGGCTCCGGCAGATGAAATTGTTGAAGATCCTGCGATGGCTGCGGCCACTGCTGAGTTAACAGCGCCGGTTATAGATGAGTCTTCTGAGGCGCCTACAGAGGTCGCTGTGGAAGCTCCGAGTGTTATTGATGACGAGCTGATGAAGGAATTTGCGGCCGCAGTTGAAGGACAAAAAAGTTCGACGGTGACAAACGAGACTGATAAATTGATGAACGACTTCGAAAACTTTATGAAGAAGGGTTGATATGAAATTTCTATGGCCTGCAGCCTTGTTGCTGTCTTCACAAGTAGCTTTAGCTATTCCCAATAACACCATGGATCTTTTAAGTTTACCCGGTGAAAATCGCCGCGCGGCTGTGCAAGGTATTTCAAGTTCTGAATTCGATCGGTTATCTGAAGTTGCGTTCTCTGAAAAGCAAAGTATGCGTTTGCGTTGGGCCGCCTTGGTCAGTATCGCTGACGCCAATTCGCAAAAGGCTTTGCCATTATTAATAAAAGCTTCAAATGATAAACAATGGTTCATGCGCAATGCTGCACTTGTAGCACTGGCAGCGACTCAACCGCTGAAGGCCGAAGCCGTTGCTAAAAATCTTTTGCAAGATAAAGCCTTAGTGGTGCGCTCTGCAGCTGTGGATGTGTTGCAAAAATATCAAAGTCCTCAGAACCGTGATCTTTTGTGGTCTGAGCTTGAACGTGACTACAACTATCGCAATAACGAGAGTCTGTGGATACGTCCACAAATAGTAAGCTTGCTCGCGCAAAAGCCTGCGGACCATGAAAAAACTTTGTTCGCGCGTTTATTGAAAGACAGTGACAGTCGAATTCACCTATCTTCGATCCGTGGTTTAGAAAAGTTGACGGGCGTTCGCCTAGGCAACGAAAAAACTTCGAAAGATAAAATGCTAGTTCTATGGAAAGACTACGTAAAAAAAGAAGTCAGCTTCTAGTGCTGGTGCTATTTCACTTTTTTGAGCGCCTCACTGATGATGAGCTCACGTTCGATGCGGTAAAAAATAATCTTCTCTTCAAGACCATCGGATTCAATGGTTTCAGGTTCTGAAAAGAAATCCCTTAAAATCTCGACGTGTTTATCTATGGTGACTCGCGTAGCTTCGCGCCCATCGGTTTTACCTTTGGCAAAAAGCAAAGTTATTTTGTAACGAATCCCGCTAGAAGGTGATGCCACGGTTTCAGGTGGAACCCAACCGTCGATACCTTTGATATATTCTGTCTCTAAAACGCCGGTGTCTTGATTATCAATCGACAATGGGTATTTCACAACGGCATGAGCTGCACGCCAAACCAAATCATAGTTCGCAAAAAAGACTCGCTGACGAGAAGCTGCTTGCTTCAAGTTAGCTTTAGGATCCGGCTGCCTATCAAATAGCGAGCAGCCGGAAGTAAATACCAGTAATGAGATGAATATGAATCTAGAAATCAAGTTGGCTGTGTGTAGCATGTGTTGCGGCTTCAATGATAGCAGGGCCTAGCTTATCTTGTGAAGCACTTTGCGGTCCGCCAAGAAATGAAATCTCCCAACGTTTTTTGCCTGGAACTTTAGCATCCACTGGCCATTCAGGCATTTTGATGTTGTCTATCCAGTCGCTTGCGTAAACTTCCCATAGACGCTTCGGGACGATAACTTTAGTGCCGCCACGGTCGTCTTCTTTTAATTGCGATAGAACAGAGTAAGTTGCCAAAGCTGCAACGCCTGAAATTGTAGAAATTTTTGGCAATGTTAAATCACCCGAGCTTGAAACCTTCGGTCCCGCCATCAATGGTAAAAGTTTTGCGCTGACACTGGCATTGAATGGAATCAATGTGGTGCTCATTGGATTTGTACCAGCTTCAAATTCGCCATCTACACGCGGAATTGTAGTGTTCAGATCTGCTGTTTTTTTCAACACGCCTAATAAAAAGTTATTTCCTTTATTGTGAAGAGAAAGATCTGCACTTTGACCTGAAGCTAAATTTTTAAGATCTGTCGGCACTAGGTAACCCGATTGTTGGTTGGTTGCCACAGCGATGAAGGTTTCATCCGTTTTGATGGCTGGTGCCGTTGCTTTTTTCTTTTGTGCAAAAGTGATTTCGTTCACGGGAATATCTTTTGCGGTGAAAGCACCTATGATGTTCACGTCGCGAGTGCCGCTGCCTGTGAGGTTGAACATATTTAGCACATCGGCAAACGATTTGCCTTTGCGAAGGGCATCCACAACTGGTGAGAATTCAAAACGACCGCGCAAACCGTACAAACGAACGATGCCTGGCTGATCAAAGTAAATTCGATACTGAGGTTTATTCAAAGTCGCCGTTAAAATCGCGTAGCGTTCTTTTTGCCAAGGTACAGAGATATTGCTTGGGATATCCATCGACTGACCAAGCGTTGAAACTGTGTCTTGAATGGGGCTGATGAATTGATCCATATCGAACAAAAGACTGTTCAATTTCGTCATCGCGGGCAGGACGATCCCGTAATCCACTTGTTTGTCGAAATCGACGATGGGCAAGCCGCCCACAGTGCCTTGCACTTCGAAATGCGAGTTTGAAGCTAATTTGTTCAGCTTAACAGTGATCGCGCCCGGTGCCTGGGCAATATAAGTCACACGGATATAGTTTTTAGCGCCGATCGTAAGACTTTGCGGGGAATCCCAAGCCGCTGGAACTTCAACTTTACCATTGCTATCCGCAGTCAAAAAGTTTCCAGAGAAGGGGACGTTGTTGGCGTCACCGATCAGAACCTGAGCCCCGGCGATGGCTTTGTCTTCAAAATCAGTTACTGTGATGTAGGCAATGTCGTCTGTTTCAACGGCGCCTTGAAGATTTGGTAAGTTCGACTTAAAGTTTGAGCCTTGATTGTCCGTACACCCGATCAGTAAAGCGGGCACAAGCGCGGCCCATAGAATAAGCTTTTTCAAAGTAATTCCCCCTCTTTAGGTTAATTCGACAGGGACTATTGCACGTTGGGCAAGCAACCTAGTCAATACGAAAGTCGAGGGGTTGTGGTGGCACTAACATTTTTAATGAAGACGTCACTCTAGGATTGACTTGAGGGCGCCGTCTCGCTAGATTTCGTGCTCCTGAGATGGTGCAATATTCTTATTGCGACGCATCGTCATCGGGTAATTCTACGTGGTGGGGTAGCTCAGCTGGTTAGAGCAACGGAATCATAATCCGTAGGTCGGCGGTTCAAGTCCGCCTCTCACTACCAATTTTTTCTAAATAATTAAA
>JANNCH010000291.1:0-1704 GCA_031386315.1 Pseudobdellovibrionaceae bacterium | reverse complement strand
TACCGGACTCGAACCGATGACATCCACCTTGTAAGGGTGGCGCTCTACCAACTGAGCTAATCTCCTATCGATTGGAAGAAGTCTTTTGTAGCAAGACTCCCCCACGATGTCTACGCGAATTTTATCTAGAAGTTAATTTTTTCTTCTAGGCAGTCCTTAATGTCTAATTTTGCTGATGTTTTACCGATTTGAATGTGTAAATTCTTACTCGGATCACGATCTAAATCAGTCATTAAAAGAACCATTACCTGGTTAGTCAGGATACCAATCGGAGGCTCTGGTGATTTCTCAACCTTAAAGGCTCGTATTGATAGACGGAAGGTCACCGATGGCTCTGCGGCAAACTCTGTTGTCGTCATTTGTGCACGAAGGACATCGTTCAGCTCAATGCCAACCCCTCTAGCAATAACGTCACAGGTGTAGGCATCCATCTGCTGGACAACTAACTGTTTGATGCCGGTCTTTTTGCCACCCACAACTTTGAATGTGAAATAAGACATAGGCACACCCGCATCGTCTGCGATTTTCCACATACCTTGAATATCATTCCAAGGGAAAGGCTGCTCAAGACCCCAAGGCCATGGAACAGGACGATCGCGCAATGTTGCGTTCTTTGCAAGGGCTGCCTGAGATAGCACTAGCACAAGACCTATTATTAAAAATCTTTTTAAATCCCTCAACATGAATCCCCCTTTTAGTGGCCCAGATGTACTCGAGCCGCTTTATTCATGTAATAACCATTTTTAGCTCTAAATATATATTTAGGTTTTTCATAGTCCGGTTCAATCATTTTTCTGAGACGTTTGATCGTCACATAAATTTTATTGTCATGAACCGACGGATCATATGGCTGCTTCCATACGTTTTCGACCAAGAACTCTTTCGAGTAAACCGTCCCCTGGTTGCGCACAAATAGATGCAATAGGTCCAATAGAATAAACTGGTTTTTAAAATCGATTTTACCAATTTTCTTTTCAATAACTTGATGATTTTCTTCATCAAACACGATGTCAAAGCTGGATTGAATCTCGGCGCCGATTTTTTCAGCATAATATTTTACAAACTTAGAAAGACGAACTTGGTTTTTTGTATCCAGTGATCTTTGAGCCATTGAGATATACATACGAGCCATATCTTTATCGCCTAGCTCGTAATAGCAATCTGCCATCTGCACTAACAAATAACTTGTGGATACAATATTTTTTGTCACTTTTAGGCTGTCGTATGCCTTCCAAAGGATTTCAATTGCTTCGTCATACTTTTTCATTTGCACAAGAATATCTGCATTCAAAAGCAATGAAGAAACCTGTAACTCTGGCATTTGATAAACTTGAAAAAACACCTGTAGATTATAAATTTCTTTGAGTGCATCTGCATGACGATTCATTTTTGGATCTGCATAGCACATCGCCAAACCAAAGATCGCATGACAAATATCTTCTTTGCTATCGGCCGCTAGCGCGATCGCCAAAGCCTTTTGCAAATAATCCAAAGCTGTTTCAGTCTGACCTTTGTAAGCGGCACAAACGGCCAAAGTATAATAAGTTTTAGAATTGAGCTCAAAGCCCTCTTTCAAAACTAAGTCCTGTAATTTTTCTTTAGCTAAATTAATATCTTCAAACTGTTCGCGCTCGGCATAGATACGCAAAAGCAGATTTTCGCACGTCAAATATTCAGAAAACTTTTTAGTAGAAAATAAGTTCG
>JANNCH010000254.1:0-1812 GCA_031386315.1 Pseudobdellovibrionaceae bacterium | reverse complement strand
GAAAATTTTCCATGGAGTCGCCCATCGTCCTGGGAAGCCGTGTGGTTGCTGGATCGGCGCGGCTGGACAGGTAATCTTGGCGCTCCCGGGAAATCCAGTGTCCGCGCTGACGGGTCTGCATGTTTTTGTATTGCCGGCGCTGTCCGTCGCCTCCGGCCTGGCGAAGCCGCTGCCACGGCTCGTCGTGATGGTGGACCGGACGCAGCAGCTACCGGACTTCACCCGCCACCTACCGGTTACGATTCGGGCGGATGGCCGGGCCGAGCCGGCTGCCGTCGGCAATAGTGGCGATTTCATCGGCTTGCTCAATAGCGATGGATTCATCACGCTGCCACCGCGCGGCGAGGGGGCCGCATTTCCATTTACACCATGGCTATGACCGACGATCCGAATTTCACCCATATCCACGACGGCCAGCCCATGATGGTCGATGTCACCGCCAAGCTTGCGAATCTCCGCACCGCCGTGGCCGAGGTCACCATCCATCTCGGCGCAGAAATCGTCGCTCAGTTTCGAAATAACGATCTCCATGGCCCGAAAGGCCCGGTGTTTCAGACCGCAATCATCGCTGGGACGATGGCGGTGAAGAAAACTAGCGAGCTGATTCCATTTTGCCACCCACTGCCGGTGGAGAATTGTGTTTTTGAAATTGTCCCGAATGACACCGGCGTGGTCATCCGTTGCGAGGTTTCCACCACCGGGAAAACTGGCGTCGAGATGGAAGCGATGACCGGTGCCAGCGTCGCGGCGCTAACGATTTATGATATGTGCAAGGCGCTGAACAAAGCGATCCGCATCCAAGACCTCCGCCTCGTGTCCAAGACCGGTGGAAAATCCGGCGACTACCACGCATGAAATCGGATCGAAAACTCTGCGCGCTACTTCTCGCCGGTGGCCGCAGCTCACGGATGGGGCAGGATAAGGCCGCGCTGATCCATCCAGATGGCCGGACTTTATTACGGCGTTGCTTTGACCTGCTGGAAGAAATCGGTTGTGAGCGGGTCGTCATTTCGCTCCGGTATGATCAAGAAATCCCGGCTGGGGTGGCGGCTTGTGAAGTCGTCCGCGATCCAGAAGGCGCGAGCTGCGGGCCGATGGCTGGGATCGTATCTGGGATGCAGTTAGAGCCGGATGCGGCTTGGTTGGTCGTTGCTTGCGATTTACCCAGACTCGACGTCTCTACCCTACGTCATTTGATTTCAGCGAAGCGCGCGGATGAAAAATTCCTCGCCTACCGCAGCGAGTTCGACGGTCTGCCTGAGCCGCTTTGTGCGCTGTATTCCCATGCTGCTCTCCCTATTTTAGAGCAAGCTCAGGCCGCAGATTTTCGCTGCCCAAGGAAAATTTTAATCCAGCACGACTGCCGCCTTCTCGAGCCGATCACCCCGCGCAGTCTCGAAAACGCGAACACGCCCGAGGATTGGCAAACCGCCATTCTATCATGACCGTCACCGTCTGCTACTATGGGCTACTTGCCGACCGCCGTGGCGTGACTGAAGAGCTTGTCACCAGCACTGCCGTCACGGCTGCGGCTCTCTATCAAGCGCTCGATGCGGCCTACCGACTCGGGCTTGCCACCTGCAACTTCCGTGTCGCCGTGAATGATGAATTCGTCCCGTGGGATCACCGCCTTGCGGAAAATGATACCGTTTCCCTACTTCCGCCGATGTCTGGCGGCTAACATCGAAGCAATACCAGAAATGGCTGTGTTGGGTGAGTCTTTCGAACATTTTTAAAACCCGAGTAAGGATCATTAACCCTCGGTAGAATTCACCCGTTTCAAAAAACAATCTCCTTTCCATCGGGCGTAAA
>JANNCH010000233.1:0-1910 GCA_031386315.1 Pseudobdellovibrionaceae bacterium | reverse complement strand
CGAAAAAACCAACTTCGCAATGCCCACCTAGACCATGGTAGAATACCACTATGGTCAAAGAATTATGGAATACATTCCCACGTCTTATCGAGCAAAAGATCAATGCTTTGCTCGATACAGCCATGCCCAATCAGCACCGGGCCTTTTTGCTCTATAAGACCTGTCAGAATGAAAATTTGTTGAATGGCAGCTTTGAAAAATTCTCTGCGAGTTTAGAAAAATTTTTCACCATGCCTCGCACGGACCGACACAAAAGTGATTTTGATCATTTTTTAGATCGTCCCATGGATATGAATACCTATGGACTTTTTCATCTGAACTTTCACAATGCACATGTTAGCGAGCGTGCTGTCACAAACATCGCTAGCTGGGCACATAATTTAATTCGCATCAACGTAAAAACAGATTGCAGTATTGTATCGACAGATGTGCTGAATAAAACTTTGCACTATATTACCAACCCCCCAGGCTTTGAAAAAGCACAGGACATCGAGTTTGATGATTTTTGCACGGCTTGGAAGAAAACAGTTTTTAAACTATTCGGAAAAATCTATGACCCAGAAATGGGTAAAATTCTTAGTGAACTCAAGTGGCTTAACACTCAGAATAAAGAGTCCGAAAAAAATGGTCGCGAAAATGGATTTGTACCTACTATCTATCTTACGCAGACCGAAATTGATTGGACAACTTCAGTGCTAAAATCTATCACCGAAGATAGGCTTATTCCAAAGTTCCCATTGTCGCGTGGACCACAAAAGCAACGTTTGATTGATCTTGAGCGCGCAGTGAGTCTTTATAAAATTGTGCAAACCACTCGCCTACCTGAATTGATCAAACATCGAGATAATATTCGCGCAACTATTCTTAATCGCTGCGAAACTCTGCTACGCGAACGAGCAAGATAACAGATGACTCGCTAGCTTTAACAGTTTTATCATAGATCATGGCAGTTCTTCGCATTAAAACATTATCTTTAAGTTTGCTTGCGGGGTTGCTGGCGGGAATCGCAGCCGCAATTTTTTTAATTCTTTTAAATCTTGCAACACAGTACCGAAATGAAAATCCTGTCTTGATTTGGCTTCTGCCCTTGGCGGGCTTCGCTATTGGTTGGATTTACTTTTATTTTGGTAAAGACATCGCCGGCGGTAACAATTTAATTTTGGATGAGATACACAATCCAAAAAAAATAACACCACTGCACATGGCTCCATTTATTTTAATCAGCACCGTTATAACTCATCTTTTTGGCGGCTCTGCAGGACGCGAAGGCAGCGTTGTACAAATGGGTGGATCCCTCTCAGATCAACTATCCCGTTTGTTTAGAATTTCACATGAGCAACGAAAACTTTTATTAATGGCAGGAGCCAGTGCTGGTTTCGGCGCCGCGATCGGTGCGCCATGGGCTGGCGCGATCTTTGGTATCGAAGTCGTTCAAGTCGGACAGCTTCGTTGGCGGGCATTGCCTGAATGTTTTATTGCTTCGATGACAGCCTATGCTGTTACAATGCTTTTGCAGGCACCCCATTCACTCTATCCTCGATTCGAAATTTCGCCTTTTGCTATTAGTACCATGCTATGGATACTGTTGGCTGGAAGCGCATTCGGCCTGAGTGCACGTATTTTTATATGGCTCACCCACTGTATTGAAAAAATTCAGAAGACATGGATTTCGTATCCACCATCGAAGCCAGCATTGGGTGGCCTGCTGCTAGTGATTTTATTTTATTTTGAAGGTAGCTATCGCTATGTGGGTCTGGGCATCCCAGTCATTCAAGAGGCCTTAAGCAAAGGCAGCTCTGTGTTAGATCCCCTCTATAAAATAATTTTTACGGCTATCACAGTCGGCAGCGGCTTCAAGGGTGGAGAATTTATTCCACTTGTGTTTATAGGCACGACACTTGGTGCCGGTT